>CAZSNX010000499.1:0-3838 GCA_964607945.1 uncultured Candidatus Obscuribacterales bacterium | reverse complement strand
AACAAGTCGGTAATACGGCTTTAGCTCAAGATTCGCAACCAGCCGAGGCCAGCGCTACCGCCAAAACATCCGGAGAAGAACATTGCGATTCCAAACAGGTCGAAGATCCCACACAGACTGACCTGGACAGCACAATCCCGGCCGAGCATGCCGAATCAAGCAAGATTGCGCCATCTGAAACCGATTCTAACGAATCATTCAGTGAGCCGGGCAAACAATAGCCGGGCAAAGCTGCATTGGTCTGGCTTACGGATGAGCGTGAAATCCGTAAACGCCGAAAAGCATAAACCAAGATCCGATACACACAAGCGCTGTAAATCCTACCAGCGCTGCCACGAACTTGCGCCCGACATTTCGACCGGCTGCGGACAATCCGGCAAGAGTCAGGACAATTGCCGGGATTTCTGAAACAAAGAGATATCGCCCCTGCGGACCGCCAAGATTTTCAGTCGACGCGTATACCATTCCGGCCAGATTGCAAATAAGGCTGAGAGCCATTAGCAGCCATGCCGAGGACATAGCCCAGTTGCGCTTGGCCTCTTGCCAGCCGCGGGCGATCTGCACCCAACCATAAACAGCTACCAAGTGAAATCCGAGAAACACAAAATAGATAGGTCTCCAAATGCTTCGGTTGGTATAGCCGAACATGCCCCAGAAACTGAAATAGAAGAAACGCCACCACCGCTTGTCTGCAATAATTTGCCAGGCAGACAGGTGGTACACCAGCTGCTTGTTGAAGGCCACGGCCCAGGTGTGATACATGGTCTTGGTGCCAAGCAGATCGCCGGCAAACTCATGAGAGTTTCGCCACAACCATCCACCTACTATTGCTGCAAAAATTGCTGCCGGCAACGCAAAATAAGCCACGGTCAGGCGCCACTGTGGACGATGAATAATTGCTGCCATCAGGAAAGCACAAGCAGCAACAGGCAGGATTGTCCAGCCGGAGTATTTACAAAGAGCCAGCCAGGACGCAAGCAGGCCAACCAGCAGCGCTCTCTTGATGCTAAAGCCGGAGTGCACGACTTTAACTAGGAGGAAAAGTAGAACACTGGCCACCGCCGATGCAGTTGCATCGTTATTGGAATAACTATGCACGAACACCAGCTGCGGGTGAAAGATCAACATCAACGGCAGCGCAAGCACCATCAGCCTCTGAGCGGGAAAGAGCTCGGCTGAGATTTTATATCCGGCCCAGATTGTCACCAGGCCGGCAAGCAGGCTACCAAAACGAGAGTAAAGTGCAACCAAATGATCCGGCACCGCCATCGTCACCAGAACATGCGGCAGATAGCCAAGCTGAGGCAAAGAACCGTAAACAGCAATCGGTCCACCGGCTAGTACTTCTGTTCCGCCGGGCAAACGCAAGTTGTCCCGCAGAAAGTTGATTACCCAGAGGTGTGTATTTTCATCCGGCGCCTCGGCGGAAGGCAGGATAAAGATCCATGCCAGTCGAGTCAGAACACCAAGGGTTAAAAGTAAGAGAAGATCCCGGGACAAGTACGGTACGAAGCTCCCTGTCGTTAGTTTTTCCCGCAGACTCCGATCTTTCGAATCGAGATCGTCACGAATATAAAACCGCCGGCGATCTTTCAGCCGATGCCGGGCAAGCTGGATATGGACCGCGCAGGACCGACTAAAGTTTATCCTATCGCCCAGTTCTTCTTGACAAAGACGGCTGAGCAATTCGGTGTTCTATGATCATTTCCATGACAAGAGCGCGCTTGTCATACGAGCAAAAGTCGACTTGCCTACAAAGCAGTTGGCAACCCCTAACGCTCGCGTCAACCTATCTACCGGCAGGTTGGTGCAAGGAAATCCTTTATGAAGGACTCTTACAAGACTAAGAATGAGCTAGTAAAGGAGCTCACAAAGCTGCGCCGTAAGCTGGCCAAGTTAGAGACGGCGGGGCAAGATGGCAAGAGAGCCAAGCCAAGCGCACCCCACCTGAGTATGGAAAGCGCCAAACAGCTCTTTGATTCGTTTATGAATGAGACACCGGTGGTGGCCTTCGTCCATGACGAGGATATGCGCCAGCTATACGTCAATAAAGAATATGAGCGAGTTTTTCGAGTCAAGGCATCCGAAGTGATCGGCCGGAAATACAACCAAATTTTTTCAGCTGATATTGCCAAGCAACTAAAAGAGCACAGCCAAAAGGTATTGAAGACCGGTAAATCACTTGAGTTTGTAGAGCATGTTCCTACCAGCGGCGGTGCGATTCATCATTGGCTAGTATTCAAATTTCCGATCGGCAGACCAGCCGGTAAGCGCTTGATCGGCGGAGTAGCCGTCGACATCACTGAACGTTATGAAGCCCAAGAAGCACTGAATTTGATCGCAGCCGTTACGTCATCAGCAACCGAATCATCATCGATCGAGGAGACTACAAAACGAGCGCTTGAGACAATTTGCAGGCTCAAAGAGTGGGAAGTTGGACTAGCCTGGTTTCTGGACGCCAATGAGAAAGTGCTGAAGTGCTCTTCCGGCTGGTATGCAAAAAACTTGCGCAAAGCAGCTGGATTTCACCAAGCCAGCCGCACGCTCGAGCTCAAGCAGGGAGCCTGCCTGCCGGGTCAAGTCTGGAAGAAAAAAGAGCCGATTTGGATACCGAACTTCAGCAGCCGAAAGCTACCGCGAGCCAAAGTCGCTTTGCAGTCAAATCTCGGGGCCGCGATTGCCATGCCGATTATGTCCGGCAACAAAGTCATGGGCGTTTTCGAATTCTTCGCTCGGGAAGTTAGCCAACCAGACCCTCAATTGCTCAGAGCCATTAAAGAGCTTGGCGCAAACATCGGGCTGATGCTCGAACGCAGACGAGCGGACCTGGCCCTCCAGACCACGATGGATATGTTCGATTCGTTCATGAAGTACAGCCCGGCAATCGCTTTCATGTTGAACGACCGACTGGAGCTCGTCTACGTCAACGAACCGTTCGAGCGAACCTTCAATACGACGCTCGAAAAGGTAAAAGGTAAGACCGCCAAAGACCTGTTTCCACCGGCGGTGGCCGAAAAGTTTCAACAGACGGACATCGACGTTTTGAAGTCGGGAGCATCGATGAAATATCTCGATACCGCACCGACTCCCGACGGACAGCTTCACCACTGGCTGACTTTTAAGTTTCCACTGGTAGATTCAGTCGGCAGAACATTTGTGGGCGGTGTCGCAATCGACATTAGCGAGAGAATAACGGCCGAGCACGCACTGCGCACTCAGCAGGAAGAGCAGCAAATCATCTTCGATTCAGTGCCTGCGATGATCTGGTTTAAGGACAGGCACAATCGCATCTTACGCGTTAATGACAGAGTAGCGGAGTTAATCGGTCTTCCTAAGGACCAAATTGAAGGGCGGTCCACTTACGACCTTTATCCGTCGATGGCTTCTAAATACCACATAGATGATCTTGAGGTGATCGAATCAGGTAAGCCGAAGTTTGGCATTATTGAGGAGATGGAGACCGCCGAACTCGGCACGCGCTGGGTATGCACAGACAAAATACCCTACCGCAACGAGCAAGGCGAAGTAATCGGTGTCGTTGTTTTTGCGGTCGATGTCACCGATCGCAAGACCGCTGAGATTGCCCTGCAAACCGCTCACTCCGAGCTGGAGTCAAAAGTAGACGAGCGCACCAGAGAGCTCGCCGAAGCCAATATTTTCTTCTCACTATCGCTTGAACTCTTGTGTATAGCCGGCATCGACGGGTACTTCAAACGATTAAATCCAGCTTGGGAAAATGCGCTCGGATATTCACTGCTCGAGTTGCTATCCAGGCCTTATCTCGATTTCGTTCACCCGGACGACCAGAAAAAGACGATTGAAGCAGGCGAACGACTAA
>CAZSNX010000498.1:0-3852 GCA_964607945.1 uncultured Candidatus Obscuribacterales bacterium | reverse complement strand
TAGCGCATCACTTTGACATAGTGGGGGTCACTGGTTCGAATCCAGTACCGTCCAAGTCTTATTTTTCAAGCCCAGCGAGAGTCCGAATCGACTCCCAGGGTAATAATTGTCAACATCACGTGGAATAAGTGATGTTAACGACGGCAACGCCTGGGAGCGATAGATTTGAGCAACGACGAAAGCTCAAATTGGTGGACCGGAAGCAAGAGCTGGCTAAGAGAACTACCTAATAGGTCCCTTGCCATCTGCCTGGCGGTGGCCTTTTTCGCTTCGATTGTCCTGACTTTTAAAGTTCCGATCGTTTATCAGCTGCTGGCGATTCATGATCTGCATCTGCAAGATCAGTATTTTAGCTGGCGGGATGCAATCTTAGGTCAGAGCGTTTCCGGATTTAAGCGGGACAGCGATCTGATTCTAATCAGCGTCGACAACGATTCGGCCAGGCGGTTAGGTATGCCGCTGCCGTGGCCCAGGCAGATGTACGCTTTGCTGGTTAGACGGCTGCGTGACGCCGGCGCCAAAGTCATCGCATTTGATCTTCTCTTCGACAGCAAGTCTCCGGCTAACAACACAGGCAGGGCGGAGCTGTCGTCCCGATTGAAATCACAACTCCAACCGGAAGAAGCGAAAAACTGGCTTGATTCTCCCGAAGGGGATGATCTGGCTTTCGCGCGCGAACTGAGACGTGCCAGAGATGTCGTTCTGGCAAATCATGTCGATGTCAGTTTCAATCTGGTCAATGGTCGTGGTCAGTTCGCCTACCATCTTCCCTATCAACTCTTTGTTTTAGCGCTCGGAAGCGAAGATGGTACAAGCGGTAATGTCGATGTCGAGCCAGATGATGACGGAGTTGTCCGCAAAGCTTCGCTGGTGTTCGACAACTTTAGGCTGCTGCCCAGCTTCTACCGCTCGTTTGGATTACGAGTATCCGAACGGTTCAGACAACAAGCAGCAAAGGTCGACGGCGAAAGGACTCTTACCTTCGGCAAGGCGCAGTTGCCGCACAGCGCCCGCATAAATTATCTTGGTGCCGCCGGCACCATCAACTCGATTGAGTTCTGGCGCGCATTTGACTGGGACAAGCATTTCAGCTCCAATCCGTTTGCCGGCAAGATTGTCTTGATTGGCTACCAGGACACGCCGGACACATCAGATGATGCCGGTGCGGAGCAGTCTGCTGTGCAAAGACCGTCCGCCTTGCCAGCGAACAGCTTCCTGACGCCGACGGCAGGCTTCTCCAGACCGATGTCCGGAGTGGAGCTGCAAGCAAATATCGTAGCCAATATCTTGGGCAATAGTTTTCTTCGAGAACCGGAGCTCTGGGAGCAAATCTCATTGGTATTTCTAGCGGCCCTGCTTGCAGCACGGTTGCTTGAACGGTTGCGCGGGCGCCCTTGGTCGATGTTGGGAGGGATGGTCCTTTTGTCGGTATTCTGGTTGGTTGGATCTTTTGCCTGCTTTTGTTTGTTCGAATGTGTGGTACCAGTACTGGTGCCTATATTCGGCGTCGCACTGCCGGCCTGGTTTTTGGTGTTGACCGATCAAAATCTGTTCTTTACCCGCGAACGCAAGAAGCATACGAAAGTATTCAAGTATCTTGCCCCCAAAGAACTCGCGCAGGAGATTGACAGGCGCCGCTTGGATGAGCTCAAGCTGGACGGCAAGACTGCGCTCGTGACGACGTTCTGTTGCCAGCTCCAGGACTTTGTGCTCCTGACCGAGCACAAGACGCCGGAGGCAGCGATCGGAATGCTTAACGATTGCATCGCTCAGATGATTACGGCTGTTTACGAGCACAACGGGCTGGTAACTCGCATCTCTAATTACGGCGTGATGGCCGTCTGGGGGGCGCCGCTGTCAATGCCGGAAGAATCTCAATGCCGGTTGGCTGCAAGCTGCTATCTAGATATCCAGCAGAAACTGGCCGGTTTGAGCCAGTCCTGGCAGAGAGAAGGCAGAATCAATTCGAGTCAAGCGCTTGTGTGTTTGTTTGGAGTATCGACCGGTGAAGCAGCATGCGGGCGAATCGGCTCGGAATCCCATACCGAATACAGTATCGTCAGCCGGAGCGTTGATCTGGCGGTTTTGCTTGAAACGCTGAATCGGACATATGGAACAAAATGCCTGACTTCCGAGCGAACGGCTCAGCGATTGACAGAGTATTACGAGATAAGAGAACTCGATAAGCTAAAGACAATTCGCAATGACAAGCCGCAATACATTTATGAGCTGCAGTGCCAGAAAGGGAAACTTCCGGGCACTATGGATGAGGCGGTCGCACTCTACAAGCAAGGACTGGCGGCACTGGAAGAGAGAAACTTCCAAGAAGCCGAGCGTTTATTTTCGACCATACTGCTTCGCCTTACTCCAGACGACCGTCCGGCCGCCATTATGCTTGAGCGTTGCCGACAATATCTAAGGAAGCCGCCCGAGCCCGATTGGGATGGTGCAATCCTAGTAGCTGACATCATTTAGCAACCGCAAGCAGCGACCGGCACCGCGAACGCTGGATAGTTGCAGAAAGTTATGTGCGCTACACAAGCTGCTACGCACGCGGCTGATCGGACTTATGGATCCGGTGGCTCATCGCCGCCAATCATCACCCAGAACTGGCGCTGAATGTCCCAAACACCCTCGCTCTTCCAATTCTTCAAGAACACTTTAGCAGTCCACAGCCCTTCGCGCGTAAGCGTGATCTCCGGCTGCAAAATGTAATGTCCTTTGAATAAATCGTTGGGATCGTTGGCATTGAATTCTTTGCTGAATACCTCTCTGCCATCGGGATCTTCGAGAACTACCAGTCCTTTATACTGCCGGCGCTCGAAAGGCGTGCCGAAGCCGATGATCCATGTGCAATTCATGGAGATTGGCAAACTCTTGCCAACGAAGAGGTCAAACAGTCCGCGGGAATCGACGCGTCCATCCTCTCCATGTTCTGCCTTATCGCAAAAGAGGATGTAGCCGCTGTGCAGATACTTCATGAACTCCTCCCATGCAGAGTTTTATCCAGAGCAACAAAAAACTGACTGCCATGATTCTACGTTCTTGACAGTCGCTTTTCTAGAACGGACAGCATGCCGACATGCAGATTTACAGCCTTCCGGGAAACCGCAATTCGATCACGGCGGATTGCTACTTTTCCTTCTTGTGGTGGATGACCGCTTCGGCGATATTGCTCGGTACTTCTTCATAATGGGCGAATTCCATTACAAACGTTCCTTGCCCGCGTGTCTTGTTGCGAATGTCGGTTGCATAGCCGAACATTTCGGAGAGCGGTACCTGCGCCTTCACCTTCGAAAGGTGGTCGGCAGTTTCCATGCCTTCTACCCGACCGCGACGACTCGACAAATCGCCGATGACATCACCCATGTAATCTTCCGGTACTTCGACTTCCACCTTCATCACCGGCTCAAGCAAAATTGGCTTGGCCTTCATGAACCCTTCCTTGAAGCCGATTGATGCGGCTGTTTTGAATGCCATTTCAGAAGAGTCAACTTCGTGATACGAACCGAAGACAAGGGTCGCCTTGACGTCGATAACCGGATAACCGGCGAGCACGCCGCCAACCATCGCTTCTTTTATGCCGTTTTCGCAAGCCGGGATGTATTCCTTCGGAATGACACCACCGACGATTTTGTTGACGAATTCGAAGCCAGAGCCAGCCGGCAACGGATCGAGTTCGAGCACGACGTGACCATACTGACCGCGACCACCCGACTGCCGGATGAATTTGGATTCTTGCTTAACGTGCCCTTTGATCGTTTCACGATATGCGACCTGAGGTTTGCCGACATTCGCCTCGACCTTGAATTCGCGAAGCAAACGGTCAACGATGATTTCCAGGTGCAATTC
>CAZSNX010000497.1:0-3878 GCA_964607945.1 uncultured Candidatus Obscuribacterales bacterium | reverse complement strand
TTCCTGATCCAATCGATGATTTCAGGAATTTTCGATACCAGACCGTCAAATTTTTGCAGCGCTGCCGGATCTCTGCTTTCGCCGTACTGCTTTATGCATTCGCCGGCATCATAAACGACCGATGCGAGATCGGTGGTCTTTCGGACTATTTCTTTTACTTGCTGGTATCGAAGCGCTTCATCTTCCGCCGAGCGCAGGAGCATACCCAGCGACCCAACGAAGAGCAGCTCGACAATTAAGAGCACGGAGACCAGGATGAAGCCCTTGTGGCTCAGAGTCAGCTTAGTCTGCATATACGGTCAAGAGTTTTCCAGAACGTATCCGACACCATGCTCGGTGCGCAGAATTGTTCCTTCCGGGTCGATTTTTGTTCGCAATCTCTTCATCGTGGTGCGCAGAGCTGCCACAGTCGCTTCCGTGTCGGATGGCCATACGTGTGACAGCAGCGCCTCGGGCGTGAAGACCTGGTTGGGATGTCTCATCATGAATTCCAACAGAGAGAATTCTTTGGGCAGCAGCGATATCGGCTGCCCATCCTTAGTTACGCGATGCTTTTGTGGATCGAGTGTGAGTGTACCGGTTTCTAAAACCGTGCCCATATAGCTTGGCGGACGTCTGAGCAATGCTCTCACGCGCGCACTTAACTCTTTGATGTGAAATGGCTTCGGAACATAATCGTCGGCGCCGGAGTCAAGTCCGGTCGCTCGGTCGCTGACTTCTGTTTTGCCGGTGAGCATGATTACCGGGGATTTGCCGCCGCCGGTGCGGTAGTTTTTGCAAACTTCCAATCCGTTCATCGATCCAGGCAGTCCCCAGTCAAGGATCAACAGGTCGAAGTCGGAGCTTTTCAATAAGTGCGAAGCTGTGTCGCTGTCGTGTGCGAGCTCGACCGTGTGGTGATCGAACAGGAGTGCTGTTCGCACGGTATCTGCTAATTGCTCATCGTCTTCGACTAAGAGTATCTTTGCCATCGTCCGATTTGATCACTAAAAGTGCTTTTTTCAGCTTTAGATAAGCTTGAGCAACCTTGATTATCACCGGCGTCAAAGGGATTCGTCAAATTTTGGGCTCTAGCATAGTTTTTTGACTGTTGTCAGGTGAGTGCTGTGAGTTTCGAGCTTTAGTATTGTCCGATAATCGGCTGGTGCTCTTTCTGTGGGTTTGAGCTCTTTGGCTGGGCTGGAAGGAGGACTTCCTTTAGTCGAAGAAGCCTTCGATCAGCCAACTGTCTGTTTGATGGTTGTGTACAAGCATTACCAGTGAGCGGGCGGTAGTGTTGTCTTGCCATTGTTCGCTATGTTGCTCGAGCAAGGCGACATAATATGATTTGCGAATGAAGTTGTCCCACCAAAGTCCGGAGAGACATTCCGGCGCCGTAATGCTCTTGATCTGATGCCAGGCTCCACGGAAGGCGATTGCCGTTGGTGATGAGTCTTTCAGTTCGATTAACACTGGAATCGGTTGCTCTGCTTTTCTCAACACCAGCCCGCTGGCTAACTCTTTAGAGCCGGCGAAATTTCTTATGTAATCAATATCCACTGGCACGACTGCTTGGGTTCGTTCCGCTTGAATGACAGGAACCCAGCTGCCGGCGCTCTCGGGAAAGTACTGATCGTTTGCTGCCGGGCAAACTACTACGCCGTCTCCCAATCTGGTTTTGAGCCGCTGCAAAAGTAAAATGAGTGATTCGGGAATAGGGCGGCTGCTTGTCTTAAGGGCAGACAGGGAATTGTTGATGAGGCGAACATATCCTTTATGCCTGGAGTCGAAGGAGGACTTGTTGCTTTCCGCCGCAGAGCTGCGCAGTATAGTTTTAGTTGAGCGATTGTTATCGCTATCGCTTAACTGAAGTTGTTCCCAGGACTCTTCAGTGAAGCGCGGGATCATCAAAGTCAGAGCGGTAAACTCACGTGTGAGCGGCTGAGCTTCCAGTGAAAGCTTAATCACTTCCAGCAAGAATTTTGGATTGCTGGATGGTCTAATCAGTTTGATTTTTCGTTCGTGAAACTTGTCATTGTCGTTGAAGAACTCGAGCTCTAGCTCTTCGGCCCAAAGAGCTTCTTGCTTGAGCCGTGTCGTCAGGTGGTCTAACATCGACTTGGCGACAAAAAGAATTTGATTGAGCAGATCAACCGGATAACCGAGGTCGATGTGGCACTGAAACTCGATGTCTTGCGGTGGTAAGGTTGGGTTGCGTGGATCTATGCCTTGAGCTAGATTCCAAGCCCGTATGCCTTCGTTGCCGAAGCGTTCTGATAGCGATGCCGCCGGCAGCTGCGCCAATTGTCCCAGCGTTTTTATGCCCAGCAAAACCAGTGCTTCGTGTAGCTCCCTGGTAAGCGGGAGATGGCGGAGTAACAATGGAGCAAGAAATGAGGCATCCTGACCGGCTGGTACTATGCACCAGCGGCGATGCTTGAATCTTGTCGCAACCAGTGCCGCAAAGGATGAATCAGCAATACCGGCATGACAATTGACGAAGCCGCACCGGCTCGACAGCGATAGCAGATTTCTGCACAACGTGTTTTCGCCGCCTAGATGCGTGCGTCCGGTGGCGTCCAGAATGAAGATACCGGGCTCTTCCGCAGTCACTTTAGGTGAGCAGGAGATAAGCGCTCTTAGCAATTTGCTTTGAGCTTCTCTATAGAGTCTTTCATCGTATTCTCTCCACGCTAGATTAGAGCACAGCGATCTAGCCTCCGATAGCTTCATCCCTGGATGGATATCTTTGCGCTCGGCTTCCGGCGAGCACATGATGACGAGTTTTCTCGGAGTGCTGAAACTGTCAGCACCGCTAGGTGTTATTTCAGCATTGACAGATGTGTTTTTCTGTCGAGCGCTAATCTCTGCCAGATCGGGTTTTGATGCTCGCCAAAGATCTCGTTGGCGTGAAACGATCTCCTTTCCGCTTCGATGGGCATTTAGATTGGTTTTACTGGCCAGAATAACTAGTGGTTTTCCTTTTAATTCCGGCTCATGCTTTTGGTGCACGGCGATCTGGAACTGCGGAATGCGTAAACAAATGATTCGATACATGTAAGCCAACAGTTGTCTCCAGGTTTTTGGAAAAACCCTCCTTGCTGATCCTCAAGTTAATTGATGGTGCGATTGCAGCGACACCGTTGATGCCTGATTCGAGCTCTACGGCGGCTTCGTTCGCCCAGCAAAAATTGAATTGGATATGGCAACCCCAGCCGATCGGTGCTGATGAATCATTATCATCGCGCACTATAATTAGAGCTGCTTTCGAGCGAGCAAGCGATCTTTGCAGTCTCGCATAGATGCGACTGGATAATGCATTCCCATGACCGAGGTCGAGAACGACTGCATCAAAAGCATTGCACCGAATCAATTGATCCGTAGCGTATAAAGTTGTATTTGTATCCCCCTTTGGTGGTGCTCTGATTACCCACAAACGGCCACGTCCCCTCTCTACAAAGGCCCAGTCGGCAGCTAATAATTTGCAGTTCGTATCTACATAAGCCACATCAAATCCTGAGGCACACCAATTGGCGATTGTGGTGCGCAATAAAGTGGTTTTGCCGGAGGAAACAGCTCCAATCCACTCAGTGATATGTTGGCGAGCAAGCCCCCTGCCGCGGGCTAAGTTGCTATCAATTGCCGGTAGACCGGTCAGCAGGACTTTCGATTTCTCCTTCCCAGAAAGCCACTTGCCTGGAAAAAGTTGTTCGAGATGCTGCCTTAAGGCAGATACCTGTGCTTGCATTGTCATCGACTTGTCTTTCTAGATGTAGTGCGACATGAACTAGTCCTTGCAGGCTTAACTGCAAAGATGGTTGCCATTGATTAACCAGTAGCGACCACCACCACCAGTGGTGATGAAAAATCCGTATTCCCGAGTCAAATCCAACTAGCTA
>CAZSNX010000496.1:0-3890 GCA_964607945.1 uncultured Candidatus Obscuribacterales bacterium | reverse complement strand
AAATTGTACAAAAGGCTTATGAAGATGGCTGCCGTCCAACAGGTAGTAAGCGCCGCACACGGACCATTTTCTTCGAATGGTCGGCAATGACTAGCGTTCGGCTCGCCAAATTACAGGCCGGAGGACTACCACTAATTGACTCTCTGCTTTCTGCTTGCCGAATTGGCTTACGATAGTCTGAACAAAGTCTCTCATTTCTATCGCAGAATTGAGGCAGCAAACTCAGAGATTTTCGAGTTTGTTCAGATAAGCATAGCCGCTTTCGATAAATATGCGCTGTTCCTGAATTTCGACTGGCAGTCTCGCTAGGAGCACAAGCGATCATCGCATTGTTTGCGCTCAAATTTCAGCAAACGAGGTGATTGAGTCATGAGAAAGATTTTCCATCTGCGCATTGCCCGGGCGTACTACCAGTAATGTTCGCATTCCGGCTTGTCTGGCAGCATCCAACTCCGCTTGGACGTCACTTAAGAATAGAACTTCGCAAGCATTTCGCCCCATTGCTCCGGCGATTCTCGTGTAGCTTTCCGGCTCGCGTTTACCACCATATGTAGTGTCGTAGAATCCACTCAACAGCGCGGTCAGATCTCCAAATTCCGTATACCCAAAGAACAACTTCTGAGCTTGAATGCTGCCCGAGGAATAGATACAGACATCAATGCCGGCATCACGCCAGGCAGCAAGCGCTGGTGGAACATCAGGAAAAACCTGCGACTTAAGTTGACCCTGCTCGTAACCCTCGCGCCAAACCAATCCTTGCAATGCCTTCAGTCCGGTAACTTTAGCATCGTTGTCCATTAGTTTGATCACTTCAGAAAAGACTTTCGCTCGCCTTTGTTCCGCACTACTTTCGGTCCCCCACCAATCGTTAAGACCTTTCGCACCGGCGTCTGCGGCTATCAGAGCGCAAGCCTCAATAGTTTCGGCTGCTTCCCAATTGCTCTCTAGAAACCGGACCAGATTTGTGCGCGCGTATGGAAACAAGACATCATAGACATAGCTCACCGATGAGGTAGTTCCCTCGATATCGACCAGGAAAGCTGCAGGCAAATCACTGTTTAGACTCACAGTTTCACCTTCGGCTCGCTCGCATCCTGTTCAAAGAGACTTCCTGGTCCGAAGCAGAGCGGCTCGTATCTCGCATCAACACCGTTTTCCAGATAAATTGGCGACCAGCCGCTCATGTCCTTGAACAATCTGATCGTCTTGATTGTTTTATTCGCACACAGGTTGAACCAATGTTTCGTTCCAGCAGGCACATTAATCAGGTCTCCTGATTCCATCTCGATCGAAAAGACATCGCCAGCGATCGGATGAATATGGAAAATGCCGGAGCCATCCACAACAAATCGCACTTCATCCTCTGAATGTGTATGCTCTTTGCTGAATTTCGCCAACATCTGATCGAGCCCAGGCGTTTCAGGATTGACGTTAATGACATCGGCCGTCACGTACCCGCCACGCTGCTTGAGCCGCTCAATTTCTGGCTCATACACTCGCAAGATCTCGTCAGCATCGGCCGACCGTTCGATGCGACCGCTTACTTCCCAACGTTCATACACAATCCCATGGACAGCAAGATAACTGGATATCTCAACGGGATCGGTGTAACTAATCCGCTTGTCCGGAACATTTAAAATAGCCATTGATCACCTGCTGCAAACTATGCCTGAATTGCCAGGCTGCGCCCCTTCACCTCAAGCAGAAATTCAAGCGCCTCCACATGTCTTTTCGCCTCAAAAAGCGTTTTGCCCCAGGCATACATTCCGTGCCGGCGAAGTATGAAGGCATAACTGAGTTTACTAGCCTGACTCTTCAACAAGCCGGTGACGCTTTCAGCAAGCTGCTGCATATCCTGCGAGTTTTCCAAGATTGGAATCCACAATTTGTGCTCGTGGGTTGTAATGCCTTCCAATCCCTTCTCCATCTCGTAGCCTTCGATTGTCAGCCCATCGGCTTGACAGTAGACATCCGACAACAATGTCGACCAGACTGAATGAGTATGCAAGATTGCGCCGGCATCACTGTTGTCTGCGATGGCAATGTGCAGCATCGTTTCTGCTGAAGGCTTAAGCGAGCTGGCGCCAACCGGACAGCCGCGATGGTCGACCATCAAGAAGTCATTCGGACTCAAACTTCGCTTGTCCTTTCCGCTAGCTGTCATCAAAAGACGAAGCGGTTGCCGCTCCATCACGACGCTGTAATTGCTGCTTGTGGCAAGCGACCAATTCTTTTGATAGAAGAGAGCCCCAATATCTTGAAGAGCAGCGACTTCCGACAAACTGGATAAATCGACAACAGACACGCGTCTACATACTCCGGACGATGACAAGATATTATACGACGGCAGGGCGCTTGCAGACTTTGGCAGACGGTTGTTTGCAAACGGAATCTAAGAACTTAGGCAATATTCATAACAACTGGTCGACTCCAATCTTATGATCTAGCAATGTTTGAATTTGGTCCTTTTCCAAGACTTTACAAGCGAGGAAGTATGACAAGCAAAGTAAACCCCATTCCGATTGGTTACCACACGATCACTCCGACATTGACTGTGAAAGGTGCTGACAAGGCGATTGATTTCTACAAGAAAGCGTTCGGAGCCGAAGAGAAAGACCGCTGCTTGGGTCCGGACGGCAAAACAATCATGCACGCCGAATTGAAGATTGGGGATTCCATCTTAATGTTGAACGACGAGTTTCCCGAGATGGGCTGCCGCGGACCGGAGTCGTTGGGCGGCACTGCCGTTTCTCTTTACCTCTATGTGCAAGACGTCGATGCTTCATTCGAGCAAGCAGTCAAAGCTGGAGCTACTGTCACCATGCCTGTTACAGACATGTTCTGGGGCGATCGTTTTGGACAATTGACCTGTCCGTTCGGACACAAATGGGCTCTGGCCACTCACACCAAAGACGTTACGCCGGAAGAGATGAAGAAGGCACAAGAAGCCTGGCAGAAGCAACAAGCTGCTGCTTGCGCCAAGTAACAACTTGAGACAAAGTAGGAAGCGGTGATGTGTATGCCTCATCACCGCTTCCTACTTGTACATTCTGAGCTCTTACCTGTTTAGCGGGTGCGGCTAAAGATGCCGGCTGGCAGCCGGCGCTCCCGGGCAAAGTACGGAGAAAGCCGGCTGGCAGCTCCTGATAGCGGCTCCTGATAGCGACCCCGGATGTCGTTCCCGGGCAGCTCGACCAAGCTAAACTACTACTTCGACGCGCACTCCGCGCGACCTTCCGGCGGCGCCTTTGACGCTGTCCATCACTACCACCAGGTCACCTGCTCCGAACAATCCCTTTGTCACAGCGAGAGGAATCGTAGAAGGATGCATCGCCTCGCTTGATTGCCCTTCAAGGTGCAGCGGATAGACCCCCCAGGCTAGAGTCATCTGCCGGCATACTTGAAGGTCGGAAGATGTGGCTACGATTAAGCAACGCGGACGAAAATGAGAGACTAACCGAGCAGTCATCCCGCTGAAAGACGGCACAACAATCGCTTTGGCGGCAATTTCAGATGCAAGATGCACAGCAGCCAACGTAATAGCCTCCGACATCTGTCGTTGCGTATCAGCGTCGGTCAAATGATGCGGGCGTTCCATATCTTCGGCTTTCTCGATGATCCTGCGCATGGTAGCCACGGCTTCGACCGGATATTTACCAGCCGCCGTTTCGTTGGACAACATCACCGCATCAGTTCCATCTAAGATTGCATTGGCAACATCGCTTGCCTCAGCCCTGGTCGGTCTCGGCAAGTTGATCATCGAGTCGAGCATCTGCGTGGCAGTTATCACCGGCCGGCCGGCTATGTTGGAAGCTCTGATGATTTGCTTTTGAGTCATCGGCACGTCTTCGGCGTGCAGCTCCACGCCAAGATCTCCGCGCGCCACCATA
>CAZSNX010000495.1:0-3903 GCA_964607945.1 uncultured Candidatus Obscuribacterales bacterium | reverse complement strand
AGGGTGACCTCACCAAAGGGACTGTTGCAGTCTCGCAGGATGGAACACTCATTAAAACAGGTGCAGACCATGTCGTCAGTACTCACACGCGCGACGGGAAGGATCATCAAGGTAAGGCTCCCGACAATAGGACTTTGGAAAATGGCGTGAAGTCTACTTATGTCGACGGAAAGTTGACAGAGGTGACTTCGCCGGCCGGTCATCGTACCTACGAGTATGGCGATCAAAAAACAGGCGATCCAAACGCCGGCGGTCTTAAGAAGATTCAGATCAGCGAGAATGATTACTTCGCCTATAATCCCGAGAAGAAATCTTGGGTTCACCATGCGCATGGCAAGGAAACCGAGCTTCGTGGCAGCCCTTATACTACCGAGCAAAATGGCGACCTAAACTACAAGGATAGTAAGACTGGCTGGACCACCACTCTTCATGCCAACGGTGGGCATTTTGACAGAGACGAGCAGGCACGTGTTCGTAATGTCGTTCATGCCAAGGGGGCGCGAACAGAGTTCGACTACTCGAAGAATGCTGAACACCCGAGCGTTAAGTTGCCGGATGGAACGCGATGGGATTGGGATTCCACTTTCGATGATTATCGAAGCAACACTCCAGGCGCGACTCAGAGACATCCCAAGCCATTCAAGTCGATATCGGTTGACAGGCAAGGTAATGTTGTTTGTGACGTAAAGGGCGGTGGAAAGTCTGTCTATAGAGCCAATGGTGATGTAGACGCGTCCTAAGCGGACCTTGAAGCATCCTTAACCGCGGCGAAAGGTCGAATATTGCCGGGTTTGAGCGGTTCGTATTATTCACATGGACAAAGTCTTCCATCTAGCGAAGAATGGCTATGCCGGACCTCGAAAACTAAATCCCTAATCCCGTAGGTCCCGGTTAGTTCATGGCGGAAATCGAAGTAGTAGCTTTCAATGAAAGCTCGCGGCGCGCTGCTAGTAACATCGATTGGTTGTCACTCTTAGATAAGCAGATCGCGCGTCATCATAAGTTCGAGCAGTCTCAAACTATTCTCTCGTCTGCAGTATTAGAGGCTAGCCGTGTTGCCTGGTCGGAAGACGAGGATGCGCTTGCCAGAATGGTCCTGCTAAAGCAACGGCTTGAGGAAGAGCGACGGCGGGGAGATGCTGCCGCAGCTCGGACTCTGGAATCTGAGATTCCTGATGCAATCCGGGGTGATCAAAATGCATTGCGAAAAACCGCCGAAATTGAAGGACTGGGATGCAATTTTCTACAGAGCGCTACGCTGTTCTTTCCAGGACGCTTTGGACGCTTAGCTACAGTTGCAACTTATTCTATGGGACAGGCGAAGCTCGCTGACTCGTTGCCGACGTCTTTGGTGGATGGTAGTTTAGGCGCTCTAAAGGGAGGAATTCTTCATGCTGGTTTTTCGAAACTAGGAAGTTTGGAAATCGGAATTCCGGCTAAGGGATTGGCTATTGGTACTAGTTCTCGAGTAGTGGAGATGGCATTGAGCCGCAATACTTTCCTTGACTTGGAGTCAGGAAAATTCAATGCTACCGGTGGTGTAAGCAAAGTAATCGATGCGGCCTTAGATCCAGCAGCGATCGGTACGGACATCGTCGTGTTCGGACTCTCTCATGCGATGACACGTACTGCCTCGTCACTTAGTCGCGGTGCGCTGGATAATAGTCCGTTGCTTTCAAATTGTCTTACGGCCAATTCATTTGGGATGTCTATTGGAGCTTCTGGTGAGTTTCAGAGGCAGAGGGAGTGGGGTGAAAAGCTGGATGTTGCTATGATTTTAAGGCGCGGACTTCTTCAAGGCGGATTAGATACCATTGCTGCTCTGCCTGGCGGATTCAAGACTGACAGCCGGCTTAAATCGATGACTACCGGATTTGTATCAGAGCAGCTGAGCGGTGCAAAGCATTCTGGCAGCCAAAGGCTTACCAGGCTGGTGGAGTTCTTGTCGCTGGCAGGTGGACCGAAATTGGCATTTGCAGGCTTGCCGAGTGAAGTGAGTGTGACTAAAGGCTTGAGCAGTCCGCTTCTTTCTATGATTGAAGGCGAGTCGTCTTTTGCGACTCAGCCTGGTGTCCGGCAGATTGAGGCTGGGCGGGCTCCGCAAGACAGGACAGTACAAGTTCCTGCCGAAAAGGGAGGAGCCTTATCGAACAATGAGCAAACTTTTGTAAGTCGTGTTGAAGTGTTAGACAATCTGGATCTTCCTGCCGTAGAGCATTGCGGAATAGAAAGGCTGGGTGAGAGGATAAGTAGCGTGACCGAGTCTGAACGCAGATTCTGGAGGCAGAAAGACGCGGTAAGAGGTCCTTTTGTGGATTTCGAGGACTTCAGCAATCGGGCATTAGTGCTCGATCGAAATCCAAGTCCGGTCGTAGTATATAAATTCGACGGGCATCCCACAGAAATCATTGTGGAGAAAGCCTATGACGAACAACTAGATGCTGTTCGCAGTTTTAGAACGATGAAGGAGCGCGGTTGGTCCGGATCACCAGTAGCTGCCATGCGTGATTTGGGACTGGCCCCAGAGATGGCATCGAGAGCGCTTCCTGAGGATTTTTCTCCAATGTTGGAACGATTACCCTCTAGCGATCTGATTAAGGCAATTGTGCTCTCGAATGAGAGAAACGTTGAGGACTTGTACAATCTCCAAAAATATGGCGAGCATAGTTTCAGAAGTTCAGCGAGTGTAACGCGTGGCGGCGATGTGACATTCTTTCAAAGAGATCTGGACCTGCTGCTCGGGCGTGATCTGTCCCATGAGTGGGCACACTTGCTCAAGTATCGGTGTCCGGAAATAGGAAAGTTGTTTGATATCGCATCCAACTATGAAGCTGATGGACGCAGCTATCCGACACGTGTTGCCAGAATCGATCCGGAAGAGGACTGGGCAACCTCACTCGGTGAAGAGTTCTTGCATCCAAGCGCGGAGAGATTTAGGCAGTATGTCAATGCAGCACCATTGGGTTCTATGATTCTCGCCCGGGCTCTTAGTACTGTAATTGATCCGGTGCCGTCCACGAATCGAACTGCGTATCAGAAGGTACTGGCAGAGCGAATTCTCGTCGCGGAGCAATTGGCCCGCCCGGCAGCAGAGGAGAAGGTTGCAGCTCTCTTGTCCGGCTTCAGTCCACGTCACGGCGAAGAGCTTGCGTCTAATTTGGGACTGTAAGGAGGCAGCTAAAAATTAGGTGGCTGCTATTTCGAACGTTCTGTGCGTGAAGAGAACGCCGGCCTGCTCATCGGCGGGATTACCTGAATTCAGCTGTCGATTATGGATCGGAGCTCATGGCTTAGAGAACGATGGTTTCCAGCAGGATTTCTATCTCTAGCCACTCTTCGCCGCGTTCTGAATCCAGTTGTTTGATGGCGTGTTCTTTCAGCTGTTCGATCAATTCCTTCGGACTCAAGGATGTAATTCGCTCCTTGCTGAGCATGCCTTCAAGATCGTGATTAACAGCTGGAAAACCAGAGTAGATCTTGGCAAGTGTTTGCATCTCTTCTTGGTTCATATCACGATAGGCACTCGAGAGGCGTTCAATCATGGTCAGACGATTCTTTGCTACTTCGAATGGAAGAGCAGGTTCTTTGTGCATCCATCGAGCAATCTCAAGGGACTCGTGTCGAGACAATTCAGGATGCTCCTTTTGAATTGACTCACAGCTCTGGAGCACCTTTCTTGCCGTCATCGTATCGAATTCAGGCTCGATCTTTTTCAGATTGACGATGTCATAGGCATGTTGCTCAGTAATAGAGTCCCACACTAATCGTGTCTTTGTACCAACATTACTCATTCGTTCCTGCCGCGAGGTCTTGACCTTTACCTCCTCAATTGCACTAGAAACTTGGATAGCCTCCTCATAAGTTGTGTTCGGTCCAAGTTTCTGCATGATCTCGAAACGATTT
>CAZSNX010000494.1:0-3903 GCA_964607945.1 uncultured Candidatus Obscuribacterales bacterium | reverse complement strand
AGCCCTAAACTACTAAGGCTGCCTTGTTTAGCATGTTTGCGGCCTGGCGGGCCGGTATTCACAGTTTAGGATTATTCAAAATCTACAGTCATCAAAATCGGCGCAAACCCTCCTTAATAGTAGAATTTGGGCTAATCAAAACGAAGAAAATTGAACCTTCCAATAGTTTTTATACCAAAAATTTTTTGCGCTCGTCAAGCCCTAATGTTTCCTTGATAATCTCTTGTGTCGAAAACAGGAGTGGGGTTTTGTCGCCCTGCGGTACACGAAATTATTGGTGCGCGTCGCGATGTATCTGAGGAACGAGGCTCACGAAAATCTTTAAAAAATCGTGCAAACTCGGACATCGTGCTTTTTTTTGTCGCAAAATTATTTGTGTGAGTTACTTAACTTTCAACCTGTTGAGCAATGTCACAAAGCAATGGACCCTAGATTCAGTGCGGGTCAGGTCCAAAACACTAAAGAAAAAATACCTGATCTGCATTCCACGTGATCTTGTGTAAGGAGGGCGTAGGACTATGTTGTTTCAGAGACTTGCTGGCAATGATGTATTTGGTTCACTGCGCGACATGCAGCGGCTCCAGAACTCAATGAACCGGCTGCTGTCAACTAGTGTTCCAAATCAAGTGGCCGAGTTTCCGCTTGTTAATGTATGGACTTCCGAAAATGGCGTGATTGTTCGGGCAGAGCTTCCGGGCGTCGCTCCCGAGGACGTCGATGTATCTCTGGTGAATGACACTCTAACACTCAGAGGCTCTCGCAAGTCCGAAGAAGTAAGAGAAGGAGAGTCTCGCCACCGCCAGGAGAGAGGTTTTGGCCAATTCGCGCGATCGCTGCAACTACCTTTCGGCGTTGAGGCTGACCAGGTGCAAGCCAAATTCAGCAACGGTGTTCTGCAAATCTCGCTTCCGCGTGCTGAAGCGGAAAAGCCGAGAAGAATAAGTGTTGTGTCTCAATCATAGAGTGACTCTTGATGAGGGAGGTATGCCATGCAAAATGATTTGATGGAAATGAATAAGCAAGAAGTTGTAGCTCAAGACTCGGCGGAACAGACAAGGCTGCAAAAGCTGTACACGCCGGCGACGGACATTTGTGAATCGAGAGAACAGTTGGTTTTGCTGTCCGATATGCCAGGTGTGAAGCAAGACGGCATAGATATTACGCTCGAACAGAATATCTTGACCATCTATGGTCAGGTCGAACAACCGGAATTTCCCGGGTACAGCCTAAGTTATGCCGAGTACGGCATCGGCAGCTACAAGCGGGTTTTTGCTCTATCCAACGAAATCGACAGAGAAGGTATCCAGGCGTCGGTAAAAGACGGCGTGCTTAAGCTAGTCCTGCCGAAAAGCAAGCGGGCTCAGCCGCGGAAGATCGCAGTCCAAACTGACCATCAAAGGTGAGAAGCGCGAAGAGAAAGAAGAAAACACAAGAGCCTATTTTGCCGAAAACGGTTAACTCTGAGCGGCGCATATAGAAAATTACCGTCAAGAGCGATTGATCATTAAGTGCACTGCTTGTCATGCAAGATGCGCGTGTCATCGAAGAGTCCGCAACGGAGGTTGTCTATGAATTGGTCACAAATGTGTCAAAACACTGGCTGGCCAAAGGCGATACTATTTGCATTACCAGTGAGCGTGGGGCGTGGATTTGCCGGTGGACAGATGCTTCACCCCAACGCGGAATCGAGTCCAATTTCAAGTCCTCCAAATCTCTGAGCGAAGCACAGGTGAAGGTACATTCCGGTGCAACCAATTCGCCTCACAAGTTTTTAAACCTTGATGGAACGATCAACAAGCTATGGAGCTCCGCGTAGCGGATAAACCGGCTGAAAAAATAGAGAAAATGTCAGAAGAGGAGGGTTGATAAAACAGCAGCGCAAAGCTAATGGGTTTGGAAAAAATCAGATGATTTTTTTTGCCGCGAGGATGCGGCTTGTTTCCCACATCAATAGCAATTAAGGAGGGATTGAAATTGGCTACTGCTACATCACCTAAGGTACGATTGAAACCGCTGGCGGACCGAGTTGTGGTCAAAAAGCTTGCTGCCGAAGAAAAAACGGCAGGCGGCATTGTAATACCTGATACCGCCAAGGAGAAGCCTCAGCAAGGTGAAATTCTTGCTGTGGGACCAGGCAAGTTTGATGAAAACGGCAAGAGACAGCCGATGGAGCTTAAAGGTGGCGACAAGGTTTTGTTCGCCAAATATTCAGGCACTGAGGTAAAGATCGATGGCATTGAATACGTAATTATGGCGGAGCGCGACATTCTAGCAGTGATTAGCTAGGAACGTGTTGTGCAGGCCACAAGAAACAGCTTGGTTGAACAGTGAACGTTTTTGAAAGGAGAGGATTATTCCAATGGCAAAACAGGTTGTTTACAACGAATCAGCGCGACGAGCATTAGAGCGCGGTGTGGATCATGTTGCGGACACGGTCAAGATCACGCTCGGGCCTGCCGGTCGCAATGTCGTTTTGGAAAAGAAGTTTGGCGCTCCGCAGATAATTAATGATGGGGTCACCATCGCCAAGGAAATCGAGCTTGAAGACCACCTGGAAAATGCCGGCGCTCAGTTGATTCGCGAAGTGTGCACCAAGACGAACGACAATGCCGGGGACGGCACAACAACCGCTGCTGTGCTCGCTCAGGCGATGGTCAAGGAAGGCTTGCGAAACGTCGCTGCTGGAGCGAATCCAATGGCTCTTCGCAAGGGCATTCAGAAGGCGGTAGATATTGCGGTAGAAGAGATAAAGAAGATAGCCAAGCCTGTCGAAACTAAGACATCGATCACGCAGGTTGCCACCATTTCAGCTGGCAATGACGAGGAGATCGGTCAAATCATTGCAGAGGCAATGGAGAAAGTCGGGAAGGATGGAGTAATCACTGTCGAAGAATCCAAGTCTCTCACGACCGAGCTTGAAGTAGTTGAGGGCATGCAATTTGATAAAGGTTACGTCTCCGCTTACTTCGTTACCGACTCGGAGAAGATGGAGTGCGTCCTGGAAGATCCATTTGTCCTGTGCGTCGACAAGAAGGTAAACATTCTGGCGGATCTGGTGCCGGTACTGGAAAAGGTCGCCCGAGCAGGCAAACCATTGTTGCTGATTGCAGAGGATGTCGAAGGAGAGGCACTGGCAACGCTTGTGGTCAACAATCTTAGAAAGGTGCTCGCATGCTGCGCGGTCAAAGCACCCGGCTTTGGTGATCGCAGGAAAGAGATGCTGAAGGATATCGCGATTCTCACCGGTGCCCAGGTAATCTCAGAAGAGACTGGCACGAGGTTGGAAAACGTCGATATCAGCATGCTTGGCAAAGCGCACAAAGTCCGGGCCAACAAGGATAAAACCACAATCGTCGCCGGAAAGGAAACTAAGGTAGAAGTCGATAAACGGATTTCCGTCATTAAGAGCCAGATAGTAATATCTGATTCTGAATATGATAAGGAAAAACTGCAAGAGCGGCTGGCGAAACTCTCCGGCGGTGTGGCTGTGATCAAGATTGGTGCTGCAACAGAAACCGAACTGAAGGATCGAAAGCTGCGCTTTGAAGATGCACTCAATGCCACCCGTGCAGCTGTGGAAGAAGGATATGTTCCTGGTGGCGGCACTACGTTGCTCAATGTCGGTAAGCGGTTGGAACAACACCGAATGCAATTGCAGGGCGACGAGCGCACAGGCTTCGAAATAGTCATGAAAGCTTTTGAGGCTCCCGTGAGGCAGATTGCGGATAACGCTGGGCTTTCAGGCCAGGTCGTTGTAGAGAAGGTCAAAGAGCAGAAGGAAGGATTTGGCTTCAATGCTCAAACCTTCGAGTACCTCGATTTGGCTCAAGCAGGCATTATCGACCCAGCGAAAGTGGAGCGATGCGCATTGCAAAATGCGGCATCGATCGCTGCAATGTTCCT
>CAZSNX010000493.1:0-3908 GCA_964607945.1 uncultured Candidatus Obscuribacterales bacterium | reverse complement strand
GGATGATTACTAAGTGAAACATAACCGAAAGTTGGATCGTTGAAAATAATCCGAGATAGATCATTTGCGGCTATCAAACCAGCTGCCTCTACGATACTCTGCGCTCGTTGTCTGGCAACTAGTGAGACTCCGGTGTGCCCCAGCACCATGAACAGTGGAATGACAATCAGTGCAATCGAAACAACTGTTAGAGTCAACATGTTGCCAGTCTCGCCTCTCCTGTTTGCAGGCGAGTTTGATTGGAGCTGCTCTTTGACGTGTTTCATTGAGTCTTCCTCCTGAACGTCTGCGCAGAATTTGCCAACGTGCCATTAGAAGGCGAAATCAATCGAGCGAATCGTAGAAGCGACTCACGATCGAATGCTGATTGACCCAGGAGTTCTATTTCGGTCTTGCCCGGGCTGTTTTGCGCTGTAACATATAGGAGAATTGTTTAATTGACCTTAGTTATAACTGGTTTAGGTATTGATTGATTGACTGATTGATTCGCCTTCTCATAAGGAAATCTCAGCAAAAAAAGAGCCGCCCGGGCTCCTGGTTCCCGGACGACTCTAACTTGTGGACAGTGCAGAACCGCAAGTAAAACTGATAAGCAGCTAGTGCAACGACTTCGTTGAAAGCAGCGCACTGATGCGGTGATTCTGCAATCTGTGCCACTTTTTGTTTTTATCTTGCGAATTCAATACTCTGTCCTCAAGACCGAACATCTGTTGTGTCCCTCCTTTCATGTCGATATCTTCGATCCGGAGCGCGTCAATGAGACATAAAGATTGGCGTAAAGAGCGCGTAAAGGCAGGAAAGGCAGGAGGAACGATAAAATGATGTCGGCAATTAGATTTCAGGAGCGTTCTAGATGTCTTCACTTAAGCGTGGCGTATCGCGTAGATTACTTCAGCACCTTGTGTTTAGAGGGGGCTTGACAATGCTCTCCGGCGTCGCAATTACATTGAGCGGACTGCAAGCAGCATTGGCTCAGCCACCGGCAAATCTTGATGAGTTTGTCAGAAGCGCGATGAAGCAATACAACGTTCCTGGAGTTGCAATAGCGGTCGTGGACGGAGACTCGGTGTCTGTGCGCGGCTATGGTGTCAGAAACGTTGAAAGCGGGGGTGGCGTCGATGGAGACACTATCTTCATGATCGCTTCCAATACGAAATCATTCACAGCGGCTCTGCTGGCAACATTTGTCGATCAGCATAAGCTGAACTGGGACGACCGTGTGATGAACTACATGCCGGAATTTGTATTGAAAGATAGCTACGCGACTCGCAATTGCACTGCCCGTGATTTGCTGGCGCATCGCACTGGACTGCCTGCATTTACCGGTGACAATCTAGAAGCCTTCGGATTCGATAGAACCGAAATCATGCGTCGCATCCGATTTATAGAACCGGCTTGCACCTTCAGGGAAAAGGCTGGATACTCCAATCCTGGCTTCTTCGCAGCCGGAATGCTGGCTGGAAAGCTAGGGGGTGATACCTACGAACACCTTATACAGAAGAGGTTGTTCGCGCCGCTGGAAATGACGAGGTCGGGAGTAACAACGCGCAGTCGCCTGGACAAGAATTGTGCCGATGGCCATATGCCATCAAGTGATGGAGGCTCGCGAGTAATTGCCTGGGATGATGCAGATCCGCTCGGTCCGGCCGGAGAAATTACCTCGACTGCCAGAGATATGGCTAACTGGGTGCGCATGCTCTTGAATGACGGCTCGTTTAACGGCAAGCAGGTAGTGACTGCCGAGAGCGTCCACGAAATGCACAAACCAGCGATGGTCGAAGAGCCATCCTTCGCCGAACTAGCTCCAATTAATGACCATTGTGGCTTCAGTTATGGGCTTGGTTGGGGAATTTATCAATACCAGGGGCATCAGATTGTCGAAAAAGGTGGTGCGCGCGCCGGTATGCGATCGCTTGTGACGCTGATTCCCGATAAGAAAGTCGGTGTCGTGGTCTTGGCTAATCAAAATCTGACTGTGGTGCCTGAAGCAGTGAGAGCGTATCTGATGGACAAGATGGTGGCACCGGCTGGGTACGATGTCCAAGCTGATATCGAGAAGTCGCATTTGAAAATTAAGGAGGTGTTCGGGCAAAAGCCCGCTGAGATCGCAGCCGGCGTTAAGCCTTCGTTGACACTGGCGCGATATGCCGGTGATTACGAGAATGAGTTGTATGGCACTATCAAGGTGATTGAAAGCGGTGGAAAGTTGATCTGGCAGGGAGGTCCATTCAAGGTTACCGGAGCATTGACTCCAGTCGGATATGACACATTTTCGCTGTCATGGCCAGCCGGTCGTATCACTCTGCCGGAGGACGTCACATTTATGCTCGGTTCAGACGGCATTCCTGTTTCACTTACAACTGAGTCGTTTGGTCTGTTGAGGAGAGTCGGGCGTAAGTAGATCTAATCTCCCAATCAAGTGTCGCCGGACTTACTATATATTAGCCGAGATGATAGTACGATTTGCAGATGCTTTGTCAGTCGTTCTATTAAGGGGGCGTAACAGCTGAGATTGTATCTGAGCCGAAGTAAGATAGGCAAAGAGGTGGACTATGAAGCTGAGCCGTCTACAGTACTTTGCAAATCTGCTTTTCGTTCCAGTAAGTGTGTTTGTAGGACTGCTCTCAGTATTCGCTTGTCTAGACAGTTGTTCTCACGAAGCGTATCTACTCGTCTGCTTTCGCTTTCAATATCTTATTGCACAGCTAGGATGTTTGATCGGGCTCGCTTTGTTGAGAAACTGGCTGCCGTGTTGCCTGTGTCTGATGTTGACTCTGCCAAATATTTATGCACTTTTTCCGTATTTCATTCAGCCAGGTATACCGGCCCCTCCTGCCAATGAGCAAAGCCTGAGGATCTGTCAGATCAACGTCAACTGCGCAAATCGACGAACGGAAAAAGTAGTTGAATACATCAAGTTGTGTCACCCGGACGTCATCTTACTGGAGGAGCTTACAGAGGACTGGGATAAGGTCATTAGCTCCAAGCTTCCGGAATACACATTTGCTGCAAAAGAAACTCGCTGGGATGCTTTTGGCATAGGAACATACAGCCGAATTCCTTTCAAGAAATTTGAAATCAGGCAATATGGAAAATTTCAATGGCCGGCAATCGTGACATCACTGGACTGGGCTGAGCGCGATGTCAGAGTCATTAATGTGCACACGCTGCCTATTCTCTCCTCCCGTAACTTCAAACCTCATCTCCTGCAGATTAAGGAGATAGCTAATGATGCCGCTTCCAGCGCTGGTCCAACGATTGTTGCCGGCGACTTCAATAGCCCATGGTGGAGTTCGCCGATGCAGCAACTCAAGATTAAATCCGGGCTACGCACTGCCGCCGAAGGCTTCGGATGGCGGCCGACCTGGCCTAAGGAACTTCAACAATGGGGATCTGCTCTTTGCGTTAGTAGCCCGCTGTTAATGATTCCGATCGACTGATTACTGTCAAGCAAAAAGAACCTCGGGGTCAATTATTTTTGACCTCTTGCGATGGCTCTGAAGTGCGCTTGTTCTTGCGTGTAGCAGCCTGAACCCGAAAGCTTTCTCCATTGAGTTCAAGAACTGTGGAGTGATGCACAAGCCGATCGACGGCCGCCATAGTCGTGACGGTGTCCTTGAAAATTCGGTCCCATTGAGAAAATGGCAGATTGCTTGTGATGACCAAGCTCCGGCGCTCGTATCTCTCGGAAAGCAGCACAAACAACACGTCGGTCTCTTCCCTGTCCTGCGGGATGTAGGAGATGTCGTCAATTATCAGAGCGTCAAACCGGTCCAGCTTCTTTAACAGGGTGTTGAGCTTGAGATCACGTTTGGCGCAGAGAAGATCCTGGACCAGTGCACTGGCGCTGGTGAAAAGAGAATGTCGTCCACGGAGGCACCACTCTCGGCCGAGAGCGGCAGCTAGGT
>CAZSNX010000492.1:2760-3915 GCA_964607945.1 uncultured Candidatus Obscuribacterales bacterium | reverse complement strand
TTCCATGCCGATACCGACATGGCAAGCGCCATTTCGGCAGTGGTGGCGATGGCAAATCGAGCGACATCCCTTGCACCCAAGGGGACGCTAAATCCATTTGTTCTGAGGTTCGATGCCGGCAGCTTGCCGGTCGGCCAGCTCGTCCTGTCATCCCATACAAAGTCAGTCAGAGAGCTGCAAGACCTTGCGTACACTCGTATCCGCCCGCAACTTGCAACTGTCCCTGGAGCGGAAGCGCCGCCGCCTTTCGGTGGCAATATCCGGACGATTGTCGTAAATGTCAATGCGGACAAATTACGGCAGTACAACATCTCGGGAGACGAAATCGTCAAAGCTTTGGCTGCCGGCAATGCGGTTTTGCCGTCCGGCAACGTTCGCACCGGAGATCTAATGCGGATCGCTCCCGTCAACTCCGATCTGCCTGACATTCATCAGCTCGATTACTTTCCGATTAGGACCGGGGCCGGTCCGCAGATCTTCATTAGAGATGTAGGCACTGTCGAGGATTCCGAGGATATTCTAGCCGGTTATGCTCTGTACAACGGCGATCCGACTGTCTACATTCCCGTCGTTAAGCGGGCTGACGCATCAACGGTTGCCGTGGTAGATGAGCTACTCAAGGCGATGCCGAAGATGCAGGCTGTCTTGCCCAGCGACGTCAAAATAAACTACCTCTTCGATCAGTCGAAGTATGTTCGTGACGCTATTCAAGATGTGCTTCATGAGGGCATGCTTGGGACTATTCTGCCCGGTCTGATGATCTTGCTTTTCTTGCGTGACCTAAGAAGTACCGCGATCGTAGTGACGACCATTCCCTGTTCTTTGCTGGCTTCCTGTGTGGGACTCTGGTTGACCGGCCAAACTTTCAACATTCAGACATTGTCTGGACTGGCGCTTGCAATCGGCATCCTGGTCGATGAAGCGACCGTGACCATCGAGAACGTCCACAGTCACTTTGCGCGAGGAGAACCAGTGTCGCGGGCTGTATACGAAGCATGTGTCGAGACGATGGTGCCCAGCTTCCTGGCTATGTTGTCAGTGGTGGCCGTGTTCGTGCCTTCATTCTTTATGGTGGGGATTACTCGTTATCTCTTTATCCCGCTTTCCCTTTCCGTCGGATTTGCGATGTTTGCGTCGTTCATCCTGTCGGTTACT
>CAZSNX010000492.1:0-2750 GCA_964607945.1 uncultured Candidatus Obscuribacterales bacterium | reverse complement strand
TGTATCTGGCTCCTCAAGCCTCATCATGGACAGCAGGAAGAAAGCGATGGTCCGGTTACTAGACTGCGAGACGGTCTCGGCAATGTGATTTCCGCTTTGATGCCGATCAAGCTATTGGTGGTGCCGGTCTACCTGTGTGTTGCCGTTGTAGCAATGGTGCTCTTATATGGGCAGATTGGCCGCGAGATGTTTCCGGATGTCGGCAGCAGCGAATTTCGAATTCGCGTTAGCGCACCGACCGGAACTCGTCCGGAGACACTCTTGGAAATAGTCCGCAAGATGCTGGCGCAGACTGCCGACGTTGCTGGACCTGGAAAGCTTGAAAGTTCTCTGGGCTATGCGGGACAACAACCGTCGATGTTCCCAATCAGTTCGGCTTATCTCTGGACGAGCGGTCCGCATCAAGCCGTAATTGATTTAAAGATGAAGGAAGGCTCGATCGCCAATATGACCGAGTTCAAAGATCGATTGCGCACCAGATTTAAAGACGTCTTTCCAGGCACGCACTTCTCCTTCGAGCCCGGCGACATTGTCAGCCAGATCATGAACTTAGGGTCACCTACTCCGATTTCGGTCAATGTGATGGGTCACAAGCTAATTGTCGACCGAATTTTTGCGGAAAAAATTCGCAAGGAGATGGCGAAAATTCCTTATTTGCGCGACCTTTTCTGGGGACAGCCTCAGGAGTATCCCACTTGCGAAATTAAGATAGACCGCGAACTGGCCGGACAGCTCGGAATCACGCCGCTGCAAATCGGAACATCGCTGCAGCCGGCATTTTTCTCCAGTCGATTTGTGCAGCTTTCATTCTGGCGCGATCCCGAAAGTGGATTCTCGTATCAGGTGCAAGTGCAGGTTCCGCAAGATCAGATTACGTCTAAGGAAGATATCGAGCAGTTCCCCACGATGGGAAGTCCTTCCAAGCAGCACCCATTGATTGGTGATGTGGCCAAAGTGGAATATGGCACCACCAACGGTGAGTATGATCGATACAACATGATGCGGATGGTGTCTCTGACGGCCAACATCGCCGGCAAAGATCTTGGCACGGTCGGCAAGGCTGTTCAGGACGCGGTAAAGCGTGCCGGCAATCCGCCGGCGGGAGTGTTTCCGGAAGTAAAAGGCCAGGTGCCGCTGCTTGCCGATACATTCAATCATCTCTTTACCGGGTTGATTCTAGCCGTAGTCGTGATTTTCCTGATGCTTTCCAGGCACCGAAGCTGGTGTTAGTAGTGCTATCGACTACACCGGCTATCTTGGTCGGCGTATTAGTTGCGCTTTTCGTGACAGGAACCACATTGAATGTGCAATCCTTCATGGGTGCGATTATGGCTATCGGTGTGGGAGTCTCCAATTCAATCTTGCTTGTTGTATTCGCTGAGAAGAACAGGCATGAGGGTATGACCGCCGAGGACGCGGCGAAGCTTTCTGCCCAGAGCCGAATGCGTCCCGTACTCATGACTTCGATTGCCATGGTGGCAGGGATGGTGCCGATGGCAATCAGCACCGGGCAGAGTGCTTCACTTGGACGGGCGGTTATCGGTGGGCTGACGATGTCTACATTATCTGCTTTGACATTGCTGCCGCTTGTATTTGCGATTATTCAGGGACCAGCGTCTCTGGCGTCCCCGTCACTTCATCCTGATGACCGAGGAGAGTAGGAGAGATTAACTGTGCAATCTGAACCACCAGCGAAATCGACACCCAAGGGATTGCTTCCGATCATAATTGCCGTGCTTGTTGTCGGCGGTCTAGCATTCTTTGCCTATCAGTTTTTCTTCGGCAAGCATGAGGCTCTTGCCCCCGAGAAGAACGAGCCACTGCCGGTGGCGGTCGTATCAGTGATGAAGAAGACTCTCTTTCGAGACGACCAGCTGCCCGGAGAAATTCAAGCCTATCAAGACGTGAAGATCTATCCGAAAATCCCCGGGTTTATCAAATGGATTGGCGTCGACCGCGGCTCGATCGTCAAGAAAGGGCAGTTGATGATAACCATGTATGCGCCTGAATATGATTCAAGGCGCAATGAAGCTGTCGCAAAGGTAGCCGCAGCCAAGGCTCAACTGGCCTCGGGGGAGTCTAAGCTGGAGAGTGCCCGCGCGCGCTGGCGTGAGGCAAAGGCTAAGCTTACCGGTGACGACTCCACTTATGTTCGACTGAAGGCCGCCTCGCTGGTGCCGGGGGTGGTGGCAACCAATGATGTAATCGTCCTCGGTCAAGTCGTCGATGCCGACAAGCAAGCGGTTAGCACCTGGGAGAGCAATATCGCCGCTGCCGATCACGAGGTGAAAGCGCTGCAAGACAATGTTGTGGCGGCCCAAAAGTCTCTGGACGATTTCAGCGACTTCGCATCTTATCTGGAGCTGCGTGCGCCGTTTGACGGATACATTACCGAGCGCAATATGCATGTCGGTAGCTTTGTCGGTCCACTCGGTAACGGGGCATACTCTGAGATCTGTCGGATACAACAGCTTGATCTTTTAAGAATCGTCTCGCCTGTGCCGGAGCGGGATACCGCTGGTGTTTTGCCCGGCGCGACGGTTGACTTTTCAGTGTCGGCTTTTCCCGATGTGCGATTCAAGGGAACAGTTGCTCGTATCGGCAATTACTTAGATCAATCAACCAGAACCGAACCGGTTGAGCTGAATTACAACAATCCCGACTACAAAATCTTACCTGGCCTGTTCTGCAAGATGTACTGGCCAACCAGGCGTCCAAGCCCTACTTTGTTCGTGCCGATCAGTGCAGTG
>CAZSNX010000491.1:0-3919 GCA_964607945.1 uncultured Candidatus Obscuribacterales bacterium | reverse complement strand
GCCCGGACCGGTGCCGCGAAACAGGCGAAACAGCATCGTTTCGACCTGATCGTCAAGGGTATGTCCGGTCAGAATAAAGTGCGCTCCGGCAACAGCTGCTGAATGTCTCAGCAAGACGTAGCGGGCAGAGCGCAGTAGATCTTCTGCTGCGTGCCCGTGCGGCACTGAGCAGTGTTCACTCATGCGGCGGATGGTCAAGGGAATCTTAAGAGAGGCAGCTAACTCCTTACAGAATCGCTCGTCGGCGTCTGATTCGCTTCCTCGCAGTTCGTGATTGATATGACAGAGATGCAGCTCTATATTGAAATTCTTGACAAGGTGGCTGGTTGCCAGCGTAAGTGCCGTCGAATCAGGTCCGCCTGAAATGGCCAGCAGAAGTTTTTCTCTTTTCGTTATGTCATCGTTGAAATGAGATCTACCGGCGCGTTCAAGAGCACTGCTCAGTCCATTCTTCACCTGCTCTACGAAGCGGCTGGAGGCTGGTGTGAAGTCGAGCTGCTCTGCTCTGTTCGACCGTCCTTCGTCTGACGGCCCAGTCCTTGAGGGGGAGGTTTTGCCCATTTTAGAAATCGCTTATTACTGAGATTTATGTAAAACTGTGAGTAGGTCGGCAAAAGGTATCGTATCAGGCTCATAACATGCAAACGAATGTTTCCCCCACACTGGCTCGTGAGTTAAACGCGCGATTGTGGTCTGGTATTGCGCTTTCATGGATCATAATTGCTGCCGCGGGAGCGGCGTGGGCCGAGGGAACTAAGCTGGAAGGCAACGTTCAGGAAACCGGTGTGCTGCCTAGTACAGATCCAATGCCGGCAATCTCTGAGCCGATGCCTGTGCCAGTGCTGAAGCCGAAGAAGTCGCCGCAGCAAGGTCAGCTTGATGAGTCTTTCGGCGCCGGCAAGATGGATAACCTGAACGGCTCGGCCAAAGACGATGCGTTGAAAGGCAAGGTCGATGGCGGTGGTACAGGTACGCCGTTGACGGGAAAGATGGACCCGAAGACCGGCAGAATACAAGGCTTTGCTGCGAAAGACGATTCCAATTTACGTGCTGGAGCGGCTGGTGAAGATCCAGATGTGGAAGATTCGGAATTGATGGTCGAGTGGGATCGCTGGCGTAATCGGTTCCTGCACGCCATTCAATCGGGAATGCAAGAGTCACTCAATAACCCGAGCGAAGCCACGTTGCGCTGGGACCCGGTGAGGCGAACGATGGTTAGCGCCTTTCCGATGGGGACGATTGCCTGGTTCAGCTGTCAGGTGACTCCGGACTTGAAAATTATTCACATCAAGCTCTTGCATTCCTCCGGTCATCCGGCATATGACAAGGCTGTGCTCGATGCAATCGATTCTCTGCAAGGAAGCAGCGTATTGCGCTATCCGAGGAAGTCTAGGCGATTGATTGTTACGCAGACAGCTGGCATCAAGACTGCCGAGCAAGCGGAATATAGAAATTTCCACTTCGGAGACGTTGAAAGGCAGCGGGTGCCGCGCAGTGAGAACTTTTAGAGTTCGCACGCTCTGGTTGGTTTTCCTGCGATAGCTATGCCGCGCTTGTCTTAGATTTCATCCCGGACCAATGGGGTGAAACAAGAGTTAATCGGCAGCTTCTCGTGGAAAGAAGGCTGAAAACTATGGCACGGGGCAGGATCGAACTGCCGACAACGCGGTTATGAGTCGCGTGCTCTAACCAACTGAGCTACCGTGCCAGGCATCTGTGATTATCCTGAGACTTCATGCCGTCTGTCAAGGCGCTGCGCATGCCGGACGGCGGAATCGTTGCAGATCTGGCTTACAAACGGCTTTGCCCTGGATAATAATTGTTAGTAACTTTCGACGGTGGAGAATTGTCAGTGGTTGTTCTAGACATATTCGGTTTTTTGTTGGGATTGACAATTGTCATTTTCGTTGCGCGCCCAGTCGCTCAGGCGTTTTCCGAAAAGCTAAGGGCGCGCGCTCACGGCGCCGAATCGGCTAAGGAGCTTGGACTTAAGGCGAGAGTGGAGTTCCTGGAAGGTGAAGTGATCGAGCTAAAACGGCAGCTAAGTCAAGTTCAAGAGACAACCGAGTATATGACCAAGTGTCTTGAAGGTCCTGAGCGGGAAGTGTTGAAAGAAAGGAAGCGAGATGCCTGAAGACCGCTCGGTCATCTGATTCGAGATTCGCAGCAAAGACTTACTGCTTAGGCTTCTGGCCGGCTCCCGGCTGCACTTGGATGAGCGCCCCAAACCCGCCGCTGGCGCCAGTCGTAACTAGTGTGGTGGGCATTACGCCGTCCCATCGCTTGACTCGCTCGTACTCGATTAAGGCCGGGTTCTTTTGCAGAGCCTGGCTTTGGAGCGCGATTGCTTGCGCCTGCGCCTGGGCATTGGCGACTGTTATCTCCGCTTCTTTTTTCGCCTTGTCCAACTCGTATGACTTTTGAAGCGCCTGCTGCTCCATCACTTGTTTTTGAGCGATCGCTTGTTGAAGAACTTCTGGCAGCCCGACGTGAGTGATTGGAATGTCGTTGACTTCCACCAAGCCCTTCACATTTTGGCGCACCATATCTAGCACCTGGTTCTTGATGGAGTTGACGTTCTTGGTTGCCATGTCGGCCTTGTACTGTGAAACAACCTGGCGGAATGCTTCCTGAATCTGTGGTGCGACTAAGCGCTCGTAAGGATTGCCGGCGTACTTTTCATAGAGAGTCAATACCTGAGATTCCGGAATACGATACAAGACCGTGTAATTGATCGTAATTGGCTGTTGGTCCGCAGTCAGCGGCTCAGCTTGTCCGCTGACGGTTTCTTGCTTGACCGAATATGTGATTACTCTGTCAGTCAGCGGAAAGTATGTTTGCATTCCAGAGGAAAGCAGATTGCGATCGAGCTGCCCGAGGCTTACTTTCACTCCTCTTTCGCCAGGCTCGATAATAGTGCACCCTGATAAAGCAACGACAGCTCCAATCAAAACGAGCGATCTGGTGGTTTTCATCATCATGTTCTCCGAAGCCGGGCTGTGCAACAGGTGCGGTTCGCTACTCTAACTGACCGCGGCCCGTTTACTGAGATACCATTCGACAAATCGCTTGATGCCTTCGGAGAAATCCGTCGAAGGACTATAACCTATAACTTGCCTGGCTTTGTCGATGCCAGCATATGTGTAGGGCACATCTCCGACTTGAAACGGCTTGTGTATTAGCTTGGCTTTTTTGCCTAGGGCATTTTCGAGAGCACGAATCAAGTCCAGCAAATAAACAGGCTCAGAGCGTCCTAGATTGATGATGTCGTATCCCGGCAGATCATAAGTCATTGCGCTCTCGATACCGGATACGATATCAGCAACGAAAGTATAGTCACGCTTGCTAGAGCCGTCGCCGAAGATCTCGACTGGTTGCCCGGCTTCAATCAGGTGGCAAAATTTGTGGATGGCCAGGTCGGGTCTCTGGCGAGGACCAAAAACCGTGAAGAATCGCAAACATACTACCGGTAGACCGGTGGTGTGAAAGGCGCTGTAGCAAAGTAATTCGCCGGCTGCTTTAGAGGCCGCGTAGGGCGATAACGGTTGATCGATTCTGTCTGTCTCGAGAAAACATTCACCGGATCTTGCTCCGTAGACGGAGCTTGAGCTGCCGAATACGAGCCGTCCTTCGAAGCCGCAATTGTTGAGAGCGCCGATTAGCTTTTGCGTGCCGGTGACGTTGACGTCCATATAATGAGCTGGTTGCGAGATGGACGGACGAACTCCAGCCATTGCCGCAAGATGCACGACCACGTCGAAAGGACCGAACTTGATAGCGCTGGCGAGGCTATTGTCGTCTCGAATATCGCCTTCTACAAGCGTGTATCGATTGTGCTTCAGATGCTGAGCAACATTGTCTCTCTTGACGTTTGGATTGTAGAAATCATTGAAATTGTCGAGCACTACTAAGTTGTCGC
>CAZSNX010000490.1:0-3939 GCA_964607945.1 uncultured Candidatus Obscuribacterales bacterium | reverse complement strand
GATTGCGTTCTACAAACTGGCGCTGATGCCAGTATGGATAGATCGGTGTCACCGCGCTGGCGGCGTCGAGCTTGGCGATTTGCTCAGCGCTTAAGTTCCAACCTACTGCTGCCAGATTTTGACGCAGCTGCTCTTCATTGCGGGCGCCAATAACGATATTTGCCACCGTCGGCCGCTGCAGCAACCAATTGATGGCGATTTGCGGCACAGTCTTGCCGGTTTCACGCGAGACATCCAGTAAGGCATCGACGATGCGATAGAGATGCTCATCTTCAACCGGCGGACCCCACTCGGCAGACTTATGCAGCCTGCTAAGGGCGGGAACTGGCTGTGTTCTGCTGATTTTTCCTGTCAATCTGCCCCAACCAAGCGGGCTCCAGACCATCGTTGCGACCTTTTGATCGAGCGCAAGCGGCATCAACTCCCATTCGTATTCGCGTCCAAGCAGACTGTAATAGGCTTGATGCGAGATGTAGCGGGCCCAGCCATACTCTCTGGAAATATCAAGCGACTTCATTAGATGCCAGCCGGAAAAATTGGAGCATCCGACGTATCTGACTTTGCCGCTGCGTACCAATCCGTCGAGCGTGCTCAACACTTCTTCAACCGGCGTCAGTGCGTCAAATCCATGCATGTGATAAACATCGATATAGTCAGTCCGCAAACGGCGCAAACTGTCCTCGCATGCCTTGATCAAATGATGTCGCGAGGAGCCGAGATCGTTTGGGCCTTGCCCCATGCGAAAGGTCGCTTTCGTTGAAATGATTACTTGGTCACGTTTAGATCCGAGCGCTTGACCGAGAATCTCCTCTGATGTTCCAGCCGAGTAAACATCGGCAGTATCAAAGAAGTTGCAACCAGCCTCCATACACATGTCGATTAGCTTTGCGGCTTCCGTCACATCGGTCGAACCCCAAGCTTCGAATAATTCGCCCTTGCCTCCGAATGTTCCTGTGCCGAAACAGAGAACTGGAACTTTCAATCCTGAGTAACCTAATTGCCTGAATTCCATGCTACCGTCCTCCAGATAAAGAGTGACTTTATCAGTAAACGCGTTATGCGCCAGTTGTGCTGCGAGACGAATATAGTAACAGGTGAGTAAGAGATCGGCCGGCTGCAGCGGGCATCCATTTACGTTATGGACGAGTTATGGAAGAAAGTTATGGAAACGAGCTTCTCTATTTGACGAGAAACTCGAAGTGTTCTTTGGCTAGCTCTACCAAATCTTCTCTTCCACTTTCCTTTGCCGCTTCAGCAAATCGAGCCAGTGCCCGTACAAGATGTGGATTGTGAGAGCCTAATTGATATTGCTCTTTGATTGCAGCATCTAGGAAAATATTGTATTTGGATTCCTGATCGAGACCGGGAATGCTCAACTGATAGATCATGTCAGCTCGCAGGTATTCGGCTGAGCCCGGCTCATAAGTGCGAGAGATAATGCCCATCGCCTTTCCAATCAATGGCTGGGCAAGATCCAGCCGGTTGAGTATCACCTGCAGAAAACTCAGGTCGCACAATGAGAGAGCCAGCAATTGTTCTCCTGGCTCGCCAACGGCAGTCAGGAGCGCCACTGATTGCTCCAACTTGTGTTGAGCGCCAGCGAGATCTTCGAGATCCCAAAGCAGATTTGCTTGGAAGCGGAGTATCACTGCGCACAACTCTGAATCTGCTTTATCCTTGCTTCCTTGCACAAGGTTCAAGCCGAGCTCGTAATACTTCTGAGCCTGCTCGGTGCGCTGTGTCGCTGCACATACTGCTCCCAGCCCGCAATATGTGGAGGCAGTCGCAAAGTTGCTCTCCTTCAGCTCTTTCGACTGTTCCAGCAAAAGCATCAAGAGATGTTCGGCATCCTTAAAGTGCCCGTCGTGATAAGCCATTCTGGCCACAGCCATTCGCGACTTCCAAATCTTGTTCTTGGGATCATCCGAACTGATTGAATCAATAAGATGCTTGTTTGCAGTCATCACAACACTTCCAGTTTAAAGAAGGAGTGAACCATTATATCTTGAGCAGAGACAAGGTTGTAGGATATTCGCTCAAGGGTGCAAGAACTGGAGCGTTTGACATGGAGACGAGCACAAGAGAGTTGAGCTGGCTTCCAAAAATTGGAGCGCGATTTTCATGGGTAGCCTGCGCGCTTCTTGGTATCAGTATCATGAGTATGGGCGCTGCCTTAGCAATCGAGAATAATCATTACCCGATTACAGGCAGAGCTTTAAAAGGGATGGAAAAGTTCGAGCAGAAGTTCTCCACGATGCTGCAATCGAATGCGATACCGGGCGGAGCAATTGCTATCGCTAAGAACGGTAAGCTCGTGTATGCGCGTGGGTTCGGCTGGGCGAATCTCGAAACTAAGGAGGCGGTTCAGCCGGACTCTCTCTTTCGCATTGCCAGCATTTCTAAATCACTAACAGCAGTGGCGACATTGCTGCTTTGTCAAGATCGCAAGTTGCACCTCGATCGAAGGGCTTTCTCTCTTCTCGGAGATCTCACACCATGCAGTGCGCAATTGCCCGTCAGCAGAGCAAGTGGCTCGGGCACCATTAATGGTGCAGAAGGTGTGAAAGCAGATCCGAGAATTAAAAGCATTACAATTCGCCACCTCCTGAATATGACTTCCGGATGGCACCGGCTCCAGAGCGGTGACCCAATATTCAGCCCGACGATCGGTGAGATAGCCAGACATTGCTCGGTGACGATGAGACCGGACTCTAAGTCGATGATTAGGTATGTGCTCTCTAAACCTCTGGATGCTGAGCCGGGAACTACGTATGCCTACGGCAATGTGGATTATGTTGTGCTTGGAGAAGTCATCCGTGCTGTATCAAAACAGTCATACGAAGAATTCGTTTGCCAATCTATACTGAGACCGCTGGGTATTAGACGAATGCGGCTGGGCAAAACAACGCGAACGTCCAAGCACGAAGTTAGATATTATGGCTATCCGGGCGAAGATACGTTCGAGTCTCTGTATCCGAACAGCAGCCGGCGTGTCAGGGCCGAATATGGCGGAATGTTTGCCCTGGAATCGGCTCCATCCTCAATTGGGTGGATAGCGAGCTCGATAGACCTGTTAAAGTTCGTCACTGCATTGAGTGGAGAGCGCGCAACTCGCTCACTGTTGCGATCGGATTGGTTTTACAAGATGCTGTCTATTCCATTATCGCCGGAAGTCTACAAGACAAGCGAATATCCAAATGAAGTCTTTGCTATGGGGTGGGAGGTAGATTTTGCCAATAAGCCCGGCAGCATCACATTCTCGCGGCACGGCTCGCTGGATGGAACCATGTCGTATGTAATTCATCGCTCGGATGGAATCTCTTGGTCGGTGCTCTTAAACTCTCGCCCGCCAGCCTATTTGTTTGTTAGACGAAAGATAAATGAAACTATCAGTGAAGTAATAAGTAAGCAGAAAAGCTGGCCGCGGGAGGACTTGTTCTCTGTCCTTAAGTGATTGTGCCGGGCAGCGAAAAGGCATTCGAGAGAGGTGGACAGATGACTTTTTCTCCCGGTGAGTCAGGCGGCAAGTTGAAAGCGTTTGAGCGGTTGTCGGAAATCTAAGACAGCAAGTGAGCTCAATTGCTGTCAATCAGCTGCTTTTCGAGCTCACGGCTGAAAGTCTATTCCTACCCCTATATCAAAATATAGCCTTCCCCGGCCGCGCACAGGCATTTTATGGAACATAATCATAATGTAGTATGGACCGCCAGCTATTCGTGTGAAGAAAGGCGGCCACAAGCCTGGTTGTGAGGGCGGATAGAGATGAGTAATGATTTCTCTGAAATGGACGAAGGAAAGTTCGCGATCGGACAACAATCAAATGCCGATCCTGACGACGACAAACCAGCCTATTCTTATTACCTTACTGCTGAATGCCCCGACGGTCATATCAAGGATGCGCTGAGAGGGCTGATCAGCAATCGACTGGAAGGAGAGAAG
>CAZSNX010000489.1:0-3943 GCA_964607945.1 uncultured Candidatus Obscuribacterales bacterium | reverse complement strand
CCAGACGATTCTGTATTCGACCCTGATGCCCTGCTCGATGTGCGCCGGAGCAGCAGTCTTATTCGGGGTGCCGCACGTAATTGCCGGTGAGAACCGAACATTCAACAGCTCAAGAGCCTTTATGGAGCGAAATGGCATCCAAGTCGTCGACCTGGATCTAGACGAGTGCTATGAGTTGCTGCAAAAGTTCGCTTTGCAGCATCCCGAAATTTGGAACGAAGACATCGGCATAGTCGGCGAGTGACTTGGCAAGTAGCTAAGAATGCTGTGTCAAAATTAGTAAATCGAGCAGTCGCCAAGAGGACGCGGACGACTGGAAAAATTCATCCAGCCAGATTAGCTTCGCTTGGTTTTTGAAGGCTTCCAGTGCAGTTCGCAAGAACCATTGCACTGCTCCTCCGGTGGAACCGGAGGCAGCTTCTTAGGAGTTGCACGCCCAGTTCTGCGCTCTTGTGCGCGTTGAAGATCTTGCGAGTTACCAAGGGATTCCTGGTTCATGGGAGACTCCTGCCGCCTTTGCCGAACCGCCATTTCGGTCAGAGAACTAGTGTCACTTAATTGAAATCTCAGTACGCAGTGATATGTACAACTGAAACTTTGCGGACATATTAACAGCCCTCGATGTTTTACGCAAAAGTTATCCGAGATTTATTATTTCGGCATTTTCAGGCTTGAGAGATCACACCGCCGCTGATACTACGAATTGATTCCCGCTAACCCGCACCCCACTTATCTGGTTCAATATGTATTAGGTGTGCTGAACTGATGATTTTCTCGTTACAATCGTTGATGTCCCTACGAGCGCTGTCACAATCCTTGAACACTTGCCCGCTATGTGCCAGACCACTGACCACCGTTGAAATCGGCGGCAGGCAGCGGCTGGCCTGCTCGCAATGCGACTTTGTGCATTGGGATAATCCAAAACCGGTAACCGCCACACTGGTGCCCTGGGAAAGCGGGCTGGTTCTGGTAAAACGAAAGTTCGAGCCTTACGTAGACTGGTGGTGCCTGCCGGGCGGGTTCATCGAGCATACGGAAGACCCGGAAGAATCAGCGATACGAGAAGTCTACGAAGAAACCGGCCTGACAGTTGAAATAGACAGACTGCTGGGAGCCCATTCTCCCGGTCGCGGTATCAACGTAGTTATCCTTTTTTATTTGGCCAAACCCAGCAACGGCATTCTTATCCCCGGCGATGACGCCAGCGAAGTACAAGCCTTCGCGCACCACGAACTGCCTGACAACATCGCGTTCGATTTACACCGGAGATTGATTGGCCAATGGTTCGGCACTAACGGTTTGCTGGCCGAATCACTCAAGGATATTCGCTGAATTCCGGCCTCATCGGCCGCCAGCAAGCTTGTCGCGCACTGCCGCCTCCAGCTCATCAACCGAGTCCAGCTCCTCAGTCAAGAGAAACTGCCCGCCGGCGGTCTTCAACATTAGTCCCTCCGGAAGCATGAAGAAGGATGGACCGACTGATTTAACTTGATGCCACTTGAACCTTCGCTCGAAAAAGCACGTTTTCACGATCAGCTCCGACTCCGTCAACTCGAGAGCGCGCGGCATCAGAGCTATCACCCAACTGCGCCAGCCGATGTAGATTGTGGCGACACTACAACCAAACAACACCAGACTGTAGTCAGCAACACTCAACGTCTTGCCACTTCCAACGGTGGCAAAGAAAAACCAGAATACAGAGATAAACAAGAGTCCCAGCACCACCTGGCCAAACTGCACCACCAATCCGAAGAGATCTTGTTTGTATGTCCTGTTGGCCGGCTGGCAACGAGCGTCACCACCGGCTGGCAGCTGGTCTCGAATCAGCTGCACCAGCTCTTTGAGGTCAGCAAACCAGACCGGAAATGCCAGCTCTCCGCCCGCAAACGACACGACATATCTGCGCCAACCCAAAGTCGCTTTGTATCTTAACTTCTCCAGCTCATGCCAGTGAGCGAAACGTCTCTTGAAAAGCGCATCCGTCGCGATACCATCCTGATTAACTCTGACACGCCAAGATACAAAACCGTAGAACGGCAACATGCCAAGCGCAAGCAATGCCACCACGTAGACTGCCAAGCGCGGCGCCAACGGAAGTTTTGAAAAGGTCGGTACGGCAAGCATAACTGCCGGCAAGAGCAGCAACAATATCAAAACCGTTATTTCCGCCAAAAGCCGGATCAGCACCATCGGTTTGAGAGTGTAGGTCTTGTTGATCACTAAGCCGATTGACTCAAACACATAGCAGGGCCCGCATTATCTTCCAACGAACTCCGCCGCCTTGGTTGAGTTTACCATTTCCACTATCTATCATAATAGATAAATTGAACGAAAGAGAGAAGGAGTAACGCGCTAAAGCGCGGCTCGCTCTCTTCTCCCTTTCGCTCCCATTCTCCTTAACGAGATGTCACGACCCAAGACGGCTTTCAGAACCGCCCGTCTTTGAGCCTCTGCATAAGCTCATCGAGCTCCTCGGCTTGCTCCGGCCGGTTGGCCTTCACGTAGTCGAAGAGCGCCGCAACTGCCTTCAAGACATCGTCTGCGTTGGACGGCCAGGTCTTGATCGCCTCAATGCCTTCAGCGCTGACTCGCTCGAACTCCAGCTTCATCTCGAGCTTCAAGTAGGCACCGGCAAGATTGCTGTACAACCAAAGTATTTGCGGCGAGTCTGCGGCATTTTCCTTGGTGACAACCTGGCGGCGACAACTGAGGGCCAGCTCGTAATAGGCGGCCGCTTTGACGTACTGAGACTGCGCCCAGTAGCAGTTGCCGATCTGATTGTAGAGAGACGCCCGCCGCATCCGGTGAGCAGCCGGACCTGGCTCGAGCAACATGAGCGAAGTCTCGAAACAATCAATGGCGTCGGCGAACTTTCTGTCTTCGCGCAGACTGCAGGCCCATTTGAACAGGCGATCCGACTCCACGGCTCCCGAAGTCGTCGCAGTCAGACGACCGTTCAAGCCGGATGCGCCAGCCAGCACCGTCGGTGGTGCCACATTCAGCTCCGCCTGCGCTTCCCCACCACGAACGAAGCGCAATCGCTGCTCTTCCTGCCGGTGGGACAAAACCAGCCGGTGTCCGGACGCCAGCGACTTGTTGATGATCGCCGTGCCGACAGGACGCGCGATGTGCCGGTTGAGTGTGCGCTTGATGCTGCGGGCACCGCCCTCCTTGGTCGCTTCGACAAACAGGAAGTCCTTGGCGCTCTGTTCGACGACCAGCTCGAAACAGCCTGCTCCCAGCCGGCGCACCAGGTCTTGCCGAATCAACCCAAGCTCGACATCAACCACCGCGCGCAACTCGGTTGCAGAAAGAGCGCTGTAGATAACCTTTTGATCGATCCGGTTGCGAAACTCCGGTGAGAAGCGTTCGACCCAAGCCCGCTCCACTACATCCTGAACCGCTTCTTGCTGGCTGAGTTCGGTTTGAACGAAGCCGAACGAGTGGGAGGTCTTTTGTTCGGCTTCCGCCATCCCCAGATTGCTGGTCAATAGGAAGATGCAGTCGCTGAAGTCAACTTCAAGGTTGTTGGCCATGTGCTCCTTGCCGTTGTCAAAGATGGCAAGAAAGGCTTGCTGAAGCTCATCGCAACCCTTTTCGAACTCGTCGAGCAGAACCACGGTAACTTTGGCCTTCGAGCCGCGGCGCGAAGCAATCAGGTTGTGGGCGGTCAAGCGGGCGGAGCTGTCCAACTGCCCTTCCGGCGGCTTGTCCTTGGGATCCTTATAGCCGATCCAGGTAGCACCAGCGCCGAACAGCTTGGTCAGATCGCTGTGGTGCTTGTAAGCGCTGCAATTTACACGGATGAGAGCATCCCTGCTGCCATGGAACTCCTCGGCGAGCAGCTGGGCCAAAAGCGTCTTGCCGACACCGGTCGGTCCGAGCAGGAAACCGATGAAGATGGGGCGACGGCAGTCTCGCAGCGGATTCAGATAGGCTCGAT
>CAZSNX010000488.1:0-3947 GCA_964607945.1 uncultured Candidatus Obscuribacterales bacterium | reverse complement strand
AGAATGTTCGAAGCATCCATCGAACCGCCACTTACAGCGCCAGCTCCAACAATTGTATGAATCTCATCAATAAAGAGTATTACTCCCGGCTTCTTTTTAAGCGCCTTGATCACAGCCTTTAGACGTTGCTCGAATTCCCCTCTGTACTTGGTGCCGGCGATTAGCGCTCCCATATCGAGCGCATACACCTCCGCTTCTTTGATTGCGTTCGGCACCTCTCCACGCTGAATCTTGAGCGCAAGCCCTTCGGCAATCGCCGTCTTACCGACTCCGGGATCGCCTACGTAAATCGGATTGTTCTTCCGCCGGCGACACAAGACTTGAATTGTCCTTTGCACCTCGGATTCTCGACCAATCAATGGATCGATCTTATTCTCCTTGGCTTGCTCGATCAGGTTAACAGTGAACGCAGCCAATGGATCTTTGGCTGCCTTTCCACCATCGGCATCAACTCCTTTCGAGCCGGCAATTTCGCCATCATCATCGTCATCATCAGACGATATTTTTGAAATGCCGTGCGAAATGAAGTTCAAAATATCCATGCGGGTAATCCCTTGCTTTTCCAGGAGATAGACCGCATGGGAGTTTCGCTCTTGATACATCGCCGCCAGAATATTGCCACCGTCAATGGTTGCCTGTCCAGAAGCCTGCGCCTGCAATGCCGCCCGCTGCAATACTCGCTCGAAAGAGGCTGTCTGCTCCGGCATTCCATCATAAGACGCTGGAACCCGCTCGATTTTTTCGTCGAAAAACCTGATTAGGTCGGTCTTCAGTTCATCGATGCTGCCACCACAATTGACGATTACCTTGGCACCGGTTTGTTCGTGCAGCAAAGCAAAAAGCAGATGCTCGAGCGTCAAGAACTCATGACGCCTCTTCATTGCTTCTTCGACGGCTGAATTTAAGGTTCGCTGTAACTCTTTCGAAATCATGCGTTGAGTTCTCTGACCAGTTGATTAATCCTGCTCGATCGAGCACAGAAGTGGAAATTCATTCGCTTGCGCCAACTGCGTTACTTTGTTTACCTTCGCCTCAGCAATTTCATAAGTGTACACGCCTGCTACACCTATACCCTGCTGGTGTACATCTAACATTATTCTGACTGCTTCCGTTTCTGCCTTGTGAAATACGCTCTTGAGCACGAAAACGACAAATTCCATCGTCGTGTAATCGTCATTATGCAGCAACACCTTAAACATTGGCGGTTTTTTGACCTTCTGCTTGCGCTCGGTCAAGAGACCGTCTTCATGCTCCCCGTCGTTGTCCTGCTCCCAATCCGGCATTAAAAACCAACCTTCGTCGCGACTAATTGATGCTATCACATGCCCAGCCAGCCGATGTAAGCGCTCTCCCGATACAACTGGCGGCAAACTACTCCTTAAGGACGAACCGGTTTGACCATCAATGTAAACTCTCTACCATCGAAATCAAATTCATCAACACTTTCCAAACCCAGTTTTTTGTGGGCCTGAATCGATCTCGGATTAGCCAATGCAACCAGTGTCACGGTCAGCTCATAATCGGCAGGCAGCAGGCGGTAGACCTGCTCATAAAGCCCGGCGAAAATCCCCTTTCCCCGCTGCTCGCTGGCTACGCAAACCGGGCCGGATATGTACGATCGCCAGCGATCAAGCGTACGCCCTCGATAGCTGACCAGCGGGTAGCGTGCAATCATTGCGGACGGAAGACCGAAAGGTCGATTGTAGTCCACAGTGCTTGCACCCAAGAAACCCAGCAGTTCCGAATTTTAACAACTCACTGCATTTCTTAGATCATCGTTCATTCTGGAAAACTGCTCGGCGGTGAAGGAGCCGGACAAGAACCCATCGCTCTTCTGCCCATCAGAGAGATTGACGACGAGGTTCTTATCTTGCAACTCTACTATCTTTTCGAAATCAGCTTGAGCAGCACGTCGATACTCTACAGTCATCCAAATTGCCCCCACTAGCAATCCTGCTTGCCAGCATCGTCAATTATCACCGATTTCGTCAGTTCCGACCGGGAAAATTCATCGCGCTATCGATGCAGTCTTGGTACGTACACTATGACTGGCGACAGGCACAGTCGCAGCGCGGTCGGCGGTCAGCACCAACACGGCTGCTGCTGTGCAAAACGTCCTGCTCGTTATGCAATGATGTCCCATCCAGCTTCCATCAGCATTTTGCACGTGATTGATATTACTGGTTATCTTCTTGTCCCAATCAGCCCAATCCTTGCTGTGGTTAGCTATAAGCGTCTGACTGATTTGCAAGTAGCTCAAGAATTCTTCCCCGCCGTTGCAGCCAAAGCCCTGTACGAATCCTTGATCGCCAAGCTTCTTGGTCACGGATGCCAGCGCTTCCTTTTGCCCTTCCTCCACATCATTAAAATGTTTGATTTTGAGCTGAGCGTCAGCCCGCTGAGTAGGACTGGATCTGTGATCCGAAATTACTCGCGACAAGTCGTCTTTAGCCTTACTATTGGTATCGATCGAACTTTGCAACCCACCCAAAGTCGCGCCTGCTGCATAGAGCGGCACACCGGCTGAGCCACCGGCTTTAAATGCACCGGTCTTTCGATCGTAATTACCGACCGCATATCCCTCAGCCTTGGCAAGCGCGGCATCGCTTACGACCGCACCATATTGCCTTGCCTTGTTGAGCCCTTGCATCGCCAGCGATTGTGAATGAATCGGCGCCCAGCCTCCGCTCGCCCACCCACCGTCCTTATCTTGATTTCGCTCGATCTTTCTGACAACCTTATCCAGAGCCGCAGACACGCGCTCATTATCATTTACCTTGGGCATATGCCCTTTCACTTCCGGCAGGAGAACTGCACAAAGAAAAGTATCGACGTATTGTCCTAACTTCTGCTGAACCCTGATCCCACGAACATCAGTGACGAACAAGGAATCTCTGTCGGAGCTTTCAATGCTTTTACACACGAAATCGACCGCTTTAGCAACATTTGCAGCATACTTGCCCCTATCAGGTAAGTTGCCAGCCCTTACCAGCGCCATAGTCGCCATGCAAGTATCAGCCACATTGGCAGACTCACGATTTTTCTTGCCGACACTAGCCATGTAGGCTGATTCTTCACCTTCGCTCCAGCCTCCATTCTCCAGTTGCTTACTCACCAGATAGGCAAGTCCTTTCACGGTATTGTCGCTGAGCGGCTTCGGAGTTACTGTTGCGCTCGTTTCATTCGCAGAAAGCCCGGGCAGCACCGAACCGCTTACTGAACATGCTGATGCGACAAGACAAAGCACCAGGCCGGTGCCTATAACTTTCTTCATGATTTCGACTCCTGAATGTTAAAACCGAGCGAGCAAACCAACCGCGCGTTGGTAGTCGCATTAAGATTATGATTCCAAGTACCGCCAGATTTATCCGGGTAAACCCTGGAACTGGTCCATGCCAAAAGCTGAATCCGAATTATCAGGCAGTTACAATAGACAGCTTTGGGGTTGCATCAGAAAGTCTGTGATAACAGCCGGAGTATTCAATGATTAGCGAGAAGATAGTGATTAAAGCACAACCGGAACTTATCTTCGAGGCGATAAGAAAGCTTCGCGATAGAAAGGAGGACGGCCGCAGCTTGAAATCCTATGACGGCACGACCGCCGTTGTGGAAGAACATCTCACCAACGTCCCCCTCTATGGGACTGTCGACTGTGTGTGGCAGGAGACAGAAATTCCATTCCAGAAAATCGATTTCAAAATGGTGAGTTCGACCAAATTCAAAGAATCCCATGGTAGCTGGTTGTTAACTCCTTCATCCGACGGCACCACCACCACGCTCGAACTTAAGGTTCATATGGATGCCGGTTTGTCTATTCCTTTTGCAGCTGAGTTGACCAAGTCTTCCACCTCGAAAGATTCAAAGGAACGGTTGGCCCTGGTCAAGAAAGTCGCAGAAGAGATTACCGTCAATTCTTGAGATCGTTAATCTTATGTCCTAGCGTCAAG
>CAZSNX010000487.1:0-3950 GCA_964607945.1 uncultured Candidatus Obscuribacterales bacterium | reverse complement strand
CGCTTTCGATTCTCCCATTGCGCTAAAAACGTTCTCCGCTTGCATTCGGTCGAGACACCTGAAGCCGCCCTCAAGGCGAACCGATGGTCCGGCTGGGTTGGCCGCCTTGAGGCCTAACCGACCGAGCCTTCCATTTCGAGTTGAATCAGTCGATTTAGCTCGACTGCATACTCGAGAGGCAACTCTTTCGTGAACTGCTCGAAGAAGCCGTTGACGATCATGGTGGTGGCCTCGGTCTGTGTCAGCCCGCGGCTCATCAAGTAAAAGAGTTGCTCTTCACCGACTTTGGAGACGGTCGCTTCGTGCTCGACGGTCACTTGCTTCTCGTCTATTTCCATGGTCGGATAAGTATCCGAACGCGAATTTTCGTCGAGCAGAAGCGCGTCGCAACGAACGCTCGACTTGACGTTGGTGGCTCCCGGATAAACTTTGACCAAGCCTCGGTAGGAGGTGCGTCCGCCATCCTTGGAGATGGACTTGGAAGTAATAATCGAAGTCGTATCCGGTGCCGCGTGCACCATTTTTGCACCGGCATCTTGATGCTGGTCGGCGCCGGAAAAGGCGATCGAAAGCACCTCACCGTGAGCGCGCGGTCCGACCAGATAAACAGCCGGATATTTCATCGTCAGCTTGGAGCCGAGATTGCCGTCAACCCATTCGATTTTTGAGTCTTCGTGGGCAACAGCGCGCTTAGTCACCAAGTTGTAGACGTTTTTCGACCAATTTTGAATGGTCGTGTAACGAATATGCGCTCCTTTCTTGGCGATTAGCTCGACGACCGCCGAATGCAGCGAGTCGCTGGAATAAACCGGTGCGGTGCAACCTTCGATGTAATGCACATAACTGCCTGGCTCGGCAATAATTAGCGTGCGCTCGAACTGCCCCATATTTTCGGTATTGATTCGGAAATATGCCTGAAGCGGAATTTCGACTTTGACGCCGGCCGGCACCCAGACGAAGCTGCCGCCGGACCAGACGGCCGAATTCAAAGCGGCAAACTTATTGTCAGCCGGCGGAATAATCGTGCCGAAATGCTCTTTGACGATCTCTGGATACTCACGCAAGGCGGTGTCCATATCGGTGAAGATCACACCTTGTTTGGCCAAATCTTCGCGAATAGAGTGATAGACCACCTCTGATTCGTATTGAGCGGTAACACCGGCTAAAAATTTGCGCTCGGCTTCCGGAATGCCCAAACGATCGAAAGTATTTTTGATGCTTTCGGGCACATCATCCCAATCACGACCTTGCTTTTCAGTGGCACGCACGAAATAGTGGATATTGGCGAAGTCGATCGCCTCCAAAAGCTCGGTGTTGCCCCAGGTTGGCATCGGCTTTTGGGAGAATATTTCTAGAGAACGCAAGCGGAATTTCAGCATCCACTCGGGCTCGTTTTTCATCTGCGAAAGCTTTATGACTATCTCTTTGGTCAGGCCTTTGCCAGACTTAAATGTATAGTCCTCTTGATCGTGAAAGCCGTACTTGTAATCGGCTCCTACTTCGCGCAGGTCGAAAGGTCTGGTGATATCAGTTGCCATTTGAGCCTCCTTCGCACTCGACACTAAACGCTACCTGTCGGTGCGAGTTCTTTGGTTACCCAGTCGTAACCGCGAGCTTCCAGTTCGGTCGCCAACTCGCTTCCGCCTGAAAGCACTATCTGTCCGGCTTGCATGACATGGACGAAGCCGGGGGTGATGTAATTCAAAATGCGCTGATAGTGAGTGATTAGCAAAACAGCCATATCCGGTCCGGTCATCGAATTGATGCCGGTCGCTACGACCTTGAGCGCATCGATGTCCAAGCCCGAGTCCGTTTCATCGAGCAGCGCCAGCTCGGGTTTCAGAAGCGCCATCTGCAGTATCTCCAGGCGCTTTTTCTCGCCTCCGGAGAAGCCGTCGTTGATGTATCGGGAGAGGAAGTCATCCTTCATCTCGAGCTCTGCCATGTGGACTTTGAGCTCTTTTCGGAACTCTTTGACCGGTACGTCCTGACCGCGGCGAGCTTTTACAATTGAACGCAAGAAATTGGAAATTGATATTCCCGGAACAGCGACCGGGTATTGAAATGCCAGATAAACACCTGAGCGCGCCCTTTCATCAGCCGACATCTCGGCAAGGTCTTGCCCTTTGTAGAGAATTTGTCCTTGCGTGACCGTATAGCGCGGATGGCCCATGAGCGTGTAGGAGAGGGTCGATTTGCCGGATCCGTTGCGACCCATGAGAGCATGCACTTCACCGCCATTGATGGTGAGGTTGACGCCTTTGAGGATCTCCTTGTCCTCGACCCGAACGTGCAGGTCTTTGATTGCTAAAAGCGGTTCCTTGGCGGTCATTTCGTTTCCTGTCTCAGTTGGGGACCACTGATCCTAGCCTTGGCGAGCAGTTTGCCCGGCCGGTGGATTGTCTTAAAATTTGGCAATCTTAGATCCTGTGGCTTTTACAGATATAATAGTATCAAAAATAAATCATGATATCCGTCCTCTTTATAATCCTTTATGGACGACCCCGACGGCTCATTGTGACAACCGTCAAAATGCATGCCCCTGCTTGATTCGTAGCTAAAATGAGGAAGGAGGAACGTAAAGTAGCACTTCATGATTACCGGCCCACTTAGTCAAGCACCCGAAAGTACGCACGAGGCCGTGCTGCTCCATCTCAAACGCAACGGCGAAATGACTGTTGCCGAGCTTTGCAGCGCGCTTGGCATCACGGCGATGGCTGTCCGCCGGCACTTAGCCAATTTACATCAAGAGGGGTTGGTCGATTCGCGCCTCGTGCGGCAGGGACGAGGCAGACCAAATTATCGTTATCGGCTGACTGAACAGGCCAACACGAGGCTGTTTCCCTCCGGTGCGCAGAATTTAGCCCAGGACATTCTGGATGCTGTTTTCGAGGCGAGCGGCCATAAGGGGGTAATGGAGCTTTTGATCTTGCGCCAGGACCATCTTGCTCGCAAGTTGAAGGACAGACTGGCAGGCAAAGAGATCCGGCAGAAGGTCGAAGAAGTAGCAAAGATTTTTTGCGAAAGTGGCTTCATGACCGAATGGGAAGCGCTGCCTGATGGTGATTTTGTGATCTTTCAACGCCATTGCGCTGTTCACAACTTAGCCAATCAATTTCGGCAGCTTTGTGTGCTCGAACCACGTTTGATTGAGACGCTCCTGGGCGTTCGCGTGACCAGGCAGCAATACATGCTGAAAAACGACCCGGTCTGCGGCTATCTGGTGCATGCCAGAGCAGAACGGCAGGCCGTTCAAGCTTGAGATAATCGTTTAAAGTCCCTTCACTTCCCAGTATTTAGGCGTGGTTTTGGGCGGCAAGACTGAGAGCTTGACGAAATTGGCTGGCCCGCGGGCTGCGATCGGCAGTCCGCCGGTTATTACAATCGAGTCGCCGTGATCCACGATGCCCTTATCCAGAAGCGTATCTTCGACAAGGGCCAGGGTCGATTCGGAGTCGCTCACCTCGGTCAGCATAATGGGCGTCACCCCCCAGTTCAAGGAGAGCTGGCGATAGACGTGTAGATGCTGCACCAGGGCGACAATCGGGTTGGGAGGACGGAATTGCGAAATCAAGCGAGCGGTCGAGCCGGATTTACTGAACGCCGCAATCGCCCGAGCTTTCATGTCTACTGCCATGGCACAGGCGGCGTGTGCGATCGCGTGGGCCGAAGTTGGCAATTCATGCTCTTTCAGTTTGGCAAGGTTGAGGCTGGCTTCTGCCGAAATCGCGATGCGGTCCATCATCTGCACCGCATCGACCGGGTAGGCTCCCGATGCTGTCTCGCCGGAGAGCATGACAGCATCGGTGCCGTCGAAGATAGCGTTGGCTACATCGGAGGCCTCGGCCCTGGTCGGCCGCGGATGCTCGATCATCGATTCGAGCATCTGCGTCGCGGTGATCACCGGCTTGCCTTTTAAAAGTGCCTTTCTGGTGATTGTCTTTTGGGCG
>CAZSNX010000486.1:1221-3969 GCA_964607945.1 uncultured Candidatus Obscuribacterales bacterium | reverse complement strand
TTTGCTGGCGAGCTGTTTCTGGAAGCATTCCAACTCTTGGGATGCGGAATTCCAAATATGGAATTGAATGTTTCCAGCTCGCAGGCATGATCTCAACCTCGTGATGTTTACGAGATCTGAAGGGAAGAAAAGGACGCTTAACGATGAAAGTCTGTTTGCCAGATCTTCTTTTGAAAGTGGTGGACGAACAAGACTTCCAAGCATGCTGATTGATGTAAATGCCGGTACTCCTTGAATTTCGTCCGGTACATTCAACAACGCAAATTGTTTGCCTTTTGGCACTGCCTTAATTGCCCGACCGAGTTTAGACTGCAATGTTTCTATCTCGTCGCCGGCAGCGAGCCAGCGGTTCGATTCTCTCTGCGAGAGATGGCAATAGCAAACAATGAAGCTGCTGGACAAGACAACTGCGATGCCTTTCAGCACCATTTGCCGGACCGGACTCTTATTCGATTCTTTGGCGCAAAGTGGAAGGATTGCAATCAGGAAGAAGAAGGAAAGTGGAGCAAGAGCCAGATGCATGTAGCGTGCACCGGACAAGAAGGACGAGATGTGCCAGACCGGCAGAGTAGGCAATAAAGTGAGTATGAGCCAACAGGCAGAAAATGCGAGCAAGCTGAGGGATTTCTTCGACCGTTGTTGGGAAAGTGAGTTCGCAATGATTAAGGTCCCGGTAATGATTAGCAGTACTTGGAGTATCTGCATTTCCGGCTGTGAAAGTCCGTATTCGGACATGGGATAGGCTATCTTCCAGAGTCCGGCGTTATGAATAGCTCGCTGAATTATTGAGGAGATTCCACCCATGGACACAGAGCCGGAGTAGCCACCGAAGATAGTGCCGAGCGCCAAGCATCGTGCTCCCAAGTATGCAACCAGCACTATCCAGTAAGCGGCAGTTGCCTTTGCACATGTGTGCAGCCTGACCTTCCAGGCTGCTTCGGTATCTTGTGAAATGAAAGTCCAAACTGCAAGGACTGCTGGTAAGCAAGCTGTGACCTCCTTGTACAAAAGGCTCAGTCCAAACGCAATCAGCCCGAGTTTCGATGCGACAGTCGACGAATTCCAATCCGATCTGACAAAGAGCCACAGAGACATGAGACTGAGAGCCGTTCCGATTGCGTCGCCCAGCTCGGACGGCCAGGCTACCACCTCGGTATGAAGCGGATTTACAACGAAAAGCGCTGATACAATAAGTGCAGCCCAGCATTGCTCTTTCGTGCCGCTCAACAGATGCTTCGATAGCAGATAGAGAAAAATGCCTGACAAAAACTGAAAGAGGAGACTGGCTAAATGGTAGCCGATTGCGTTCGTGCCCCAGAGAAAGTAGTACAAATCGAATGTTAGAGGAATCAGCGGCCGATAGAATTGTGTATAGGGCCCGCCCGGAAAGGCAGAGTAAAAGTACTGGAACAACGCTTCAAGGTGACCATGGGCAACTAAGTTCGCTGATTCCAGAAAGCTGAAATCGTCGGCATAGAAGTACCCGCTGGCGGTTTGTCCGAACGCCACCATGGTCAACAGGAAGAGCGCCGCAACTGCCAATACGTCTGACCAGGAGAATTGTTGAAAATTGCCAGGCTCTGCTGGTTGTCCCGAGAAATGTTTTCGGTATTCGAGATTGGAAGTTGCTACAGTGCTTTTCATCTTTACTCGAAATCTTCGGCTAAGGTCCGAATCTTACCGTAACCGGATCTGAGCAATAACCAGTCTGTACTCCGGATTTCGTCAAACCGTAAACTCTCATCTGATACCAACCAGCCGTTGGCAGTTTGCTGCCAGCGATTTCGAAGATTCCCTTCAATTCGCTGCTTCTCATTCGTATTATGGACTGCTTACTGGAGACGGTCGGATGCATAGTACCTTCGTATTCGTCGAAGCTGTAAAACGGCGGTGAAACTTCCAGCTCAGCGTAAGCGGCATTTGTAAGTCCGGAAATGTCATAGTGCAAGCGGCAATGATTGAAGACGGCATTATACGTTCCGTCGTCAAGCAGCTCCAGTTCGGTCTTGGATGCGGACAGCGTGGGCAGCAGTGCGGCTCCGTCCCGCAATGTGACTGAACTTATCGAGCAATCTCCCTCCGGTAAATCGACAAACAGAGAGGAGCTGCTGTTGTTTAAGCACCAACTCTTTCGATCACTTACTGAAAATCTATAGACATGTTCCTTCCCGTCATCGTACAGTCGCCAGCTGGGAGCCGAGGTTCGGCCGAACAGCTCTCTGTCTGCGGCTGACCAACCGAGAGATACTTTCTTGGCGGCTATCGGTGTTTGAGGCTTGCTTTGGAATGAAGCGGTGACATCGACAAATGAGAAACGTCCAGCCCATTGCCGTGAATCGAGAGAGTAGAGCCATCTTTGTCTCTTGCAGCCGTCGAGTTCAAATTGCTTTTGACCTACAAATTGCGCCTCTGCGTAGGAAGAGCCGCCCAAATTTCTTCTTTTAAATAACAGCTCAATGTCCTTGTCGGCTGATTGCAACTGCCGATGCGGTCTGAGCCAGTATGAAAATGCATATCTACCGGATGCTGCCATCTCTTCTAGTCGACTCAGATTCAGGAGGTCGGAGTCTTTGAAGCAACGTAAATCAACTGAACCGACGTTTCGCGATAAATCGACATTTTGAAATGGTGGTTGCAATAGTATCTTCAAGAAATCGAATGTGTAAAACATATGTGCGCCGTGGCAGTCTCTCGGTAGATTGAGAACGACAAGATGTTTTCCCTTACCCGCTGCCAGAGCGCCAATGG
>CAZSNX010000486.1:0-1211 GCA_964607945.1 uncultured Candidatus Obscuribacterales bacterium | reverse complement strand
GCTAGCAACCAGGCTTGGTTGTTTCGAATTGTGATGGCAGTGAAGCAGGCAATGATTGCCAGCAGCACTGCAATTGATGCTGTACTTGCCAGGCGAACCATCGGGCTGATGGAGAAATCTGTTTTTGCAGTGCGAATTGACAGATTCGCAACGCAACCATTTTCATCATACTTCTCGGTCGGCTCGCTTTCAGCCGTTTTCTCAGAGGGTAAAGATTGCTTACTGAAGGGAAAAATCAGTAAAGTGAACAGAATGCAAAGCGGTACAGAGGCAAGGTAGGCAAATCTTCCGCCGGTCAGTACGCTGGTAATGCACCAAACTTGCAAGGCTGGAAGCGGTGCCAGCAGGAGAAATCCGACCAGAAAGGCCTTTGGTTTGAGCAACCAAGTCGGATACTTGCTATAGGCAAGTCTTAGCACAATTGCCAATGCTGTAGCTAAATATGTCGCATGCAAAGCAGTGGATAGCTTTCCGTGCAGTGGTATGAGTTCTGAGTTTAAGGGAAACAGCAGTGACCAAAATGAACCTGTCTGGAACAGCCTCGCAAGAAGTGTGTCTTGAAAGAGCTGCGCCAGAGCAGATACGTGCCCACCAATCACGGTACCCAGCACCATCGTTCGCAGGAGCGCATAGACTGCCAGTACGGCGAGGTAGGGTAATGCGGACTTCACTGAACTAATCAATCTTTGGGCATAGGATAATTCCTTGGCTGACCATATCATTGAGTACAAAGCTACGACAAAGGGTAAAGTGACAGCCATTTCCTTGCTCAACAAGCTAAATGCAAAGCAAGCCAGGCTGGCGATCGATCTGGTTTTGTAATCCTGGTCGTTTCTCAAGAAAAGCCAGAAACTGGTCAGATAAAGAGCTACGCAAAGACCGTCCACTCTGCCGACTACCCAGTTCACGACCTCGCCGTGCAGAGGATAACAGGCAAAGATGATGCCGCTGAATAGAGCCGCTAACTGTGCTTGTTGCCTGTCCGCATCTCGGAGCAGTCGTTGAGTGATACCAAAGACGCAGAGAGATGAGCTAATCTGCAAAAGCAGGTTGGATATGTGATAACCCAGCGGGTGCGCTTCCCAGATTAGATAGTCGATTGCTAAGCTGATCTCTACCAAAGGCCTATAGAACAGCTGAAATGTGCGATCTTGCCAGGGAGAAATCAGGCTGCTCCAGAGTTGTTCCGGATGCTTGCTGAAAGTGTCATA
>CAZSNX010000485.1:0-3988 GCA_964607945.1 uncultured Candidatus Obscuribacterales bacterium | reverse complement strand
CAACCTGGCGCTCGCCGCGGTCGTCCTGCTCGTCGCCGACGTGGTCACCGCCGTCGCCGACACCTTCGTCGACATCCGCTGGTGGCAGGCGTTCGTGCCGTGGGGCGCCGCCTACGAGCCGGTGATGTGCAAGTCTTACTTGGCGCTCGTTCGGCAGTCCTGGTCAGCATGCCCGATTTAGGCTTGATAATTCTAGACGAGGAGCACGACGGCAGTTACAAGCAGAGCAGTCCGGCTCCACGGTATCATGCGCGCGCTCTGGCATTGGAGAAAGCACGGCGTTTGGGAGCAATGGTCATCTTGGGCAGCGCAACTCCCGATGTCTCGACCTACCATGATGCAAAAGAGTGCGACCGGCTGGTAGCATTGCCGGAAAGAGTTTTCAAGCAAGCGATGCCGGCAGTTCATGTCATAGATATGCGACAAGAATTCGCCAACGGTAATCGCAGTATTTTCTCCGGTAAACTGGAGACGGCTCTGGGTGATTGCTTGGGTCGCTCGGAGCAAGCCATTCTTCTAATCAACCGGCGGGGCTATGCCAGCCATGTCTTTTGTCGCGCTTGCGGCTACGTGGTTAGATGCAACCACTGCAGCGTATCGCTCGTTCTGCATCAGTCCAACGCCGGTGGCAGCCGCGTTTTTGATGATGGGCATATGTCGTGCCATCATTGTGGTTTCGTCTGTCCAGCATCCCCCACTTGCCCAAGTTGCGACAGCCCTTTTCTCAGGCAGTATGGTCTGGGTACGCAGCGCGTGGAGCAAGAGCTGTCCGAACTGTTTCCCGATGCACGTGTGCTGCGCCTGGATGCTGATGTAGCTGCGAAGAAAGGTGCCTACGAAACAGTGTTTGAAACATTTTCGTCCGGTCGAGCCGATGTCTTGATCGGTACTCAAATGGTGGCTAAGGGGCTGGATATCCCAGGTGTTACCTTAGTTGGAGTATTGGCTGCAGATGCAGCTTTCAATCTCCCGGACTATCGCTCGATGGAAAGAGGCTTTCAATTGCTTACGCAGGTATCGGGACGGGCCGGGCGGGGAGACCGACCGGGCAGAGTGGTTCTGCAAACCTATAACACCGAGTTGCCAGCCTTGCGTCTGGCAAGAAATCATGACTACGAGGCATTTGCCGAGGACGAGCTTAAGGTGCGTAAAGAGCTTCAATATCCGCCATTCAGTCAAATTATCAGAGTAGTCGTGGCCGGTCCTGAGCCTGAGGTCGCCGAAGCCGCTTGCGAGCAAGTAGCTGAAGGTTTGACACACTTTCTGGAAGAGCAGATTCCAATCGATCAAATTAAGATACTTGGCCCGGCTCCCTGCTTGATCGAACGCTTGAGAGGCAACTTTCGCTTCCACCTGCTTGTGAAAAATCTTGCCGGCGAAACCGGCCGAGCCCTCGTAGCTGCATTCTTTCGGACTCGGCGTCTCGGGCAAGGATTGCAAATGGCGGTAGATGTTGATGCCTTCGATCTTCTGTAGTGCAAGTACCGCCCTGCCGGTGATGGCAGAAGTTTCAGGCTAGAGGCACCGGGGCGGTCGTCGCAATTCACCGGTCGTCAGTCGTCTTGAGTTAGTTGGATGCTCTGATTGGATTCGGCAGAAGAAGATTACAGATGTGTGAAATCTCTTCATACAGCTGTAATCTCGCTTGCCTAAATTAGCAGAATGCAACTATCAGCCAGCCAAAATACAATCTCAGTCCAAAACGAAGAGCGAGCGGTGTTCGAAGCATCCTTGAATGCGGTGCGCGTCCGCCAACCTGATATTGTCGACCGACTACTAAAGTGCAATCCTGATGGCACCAGCCTGGTTTCGTTTCCCGGTGCTGCCGGTGTAAAGATTCTCGTGGAAGGCAGCCAGGATTCAGGCAAGACAATTGAATCCGGCGACTCGTCAACCGCTCCTTCAAACAAGTTGTTGATTTCGGCGTTTCAGTCGTATCGAAGGCTTTCCGGCGTGCTGTCAGCCAGCTCGAAGCCGCATGTTTCATCGGCATCGGCCGGTGGCGAAGGATTGGAGCTTGATCCGGTCACGCTTTTGACCGGATATAAATCCCGCTACTTCAAGCTTGCCTTCTTTTCTAAGGCTCAAATCTGTCGAGCGCTTCGCACCTTCGCCGACAGCCGGCAGCTGGTGACCTGTTATTTAAGAGAGACTGACTCTAGGCAAGGTCAGGCTGCTTTCTATAGTTTTGTTGACTTTACTGCTTCCGGACCGAGTCAAGGACTAATTACTCTAAGAAATAGCGTCGACGGCTCGAATTCCTCCATCAGCCTAACCGATTTCATCAGCTTGTTCTCTCACGTCTGTCTATGGATATAAGCCAGCGGCAGCCGAGACGACCCGGCAGCATTGTCTAAATTGTCTAAGTGGACACTTGCTCTGTTTAGATTGCGTTAGTTTTAGCTCCATGTATCGACAGAGGCTAAGCCGGTAAGCGACGTAAGCACTGTCGGCTGGTTAAAATAGAAGCTCCGCTCAAGGTCTGTTCCGGTGTTCATCTATTACCTCCTGGTCTTTCTGCTCTTATGCTTTACCGGTCCGGTCCTGTTGCTGGCCGGCAAGCGGAGAGCAGGCATCTGGCAAAAGCTTGGTTTTATTCCCAGCGGCGTCAAAAACAGGACTCGCAAGACAGGCGGTACAGTGTGGTTCCATTCGGTTTCGGTTGGCGAATTTAATGCGGTTTGGCCCCTTGTTGAGAGCTTTAGCAAGCAACATCCAGATTATTCGATTATCATTTCCACCGCCACTCAAACCGCTCAGAACTTGGCTAAAGAAAAAGCGCGAGATAAGGCATTCGTAATCTATTTCCCGCTCGATCTGCCTTGGGCGATTAACAATTGGCTGGACGAATTGAGACCTGACCTGATTGCAATTGTGGAGACTGAGATTTGGCCTGGCTTTACCTTTGAATGTTCTCGGCGTGCAATTCCAATTGTCGTTGTAAATGGAAGAATTTCTCCGCGCTCGGCTGCCGGATATCGCCGGTGGCGAGTTTTTTTTGGTCCGGTAGTTAGAAGGTTCCGGACTATTGTTGCTCAGTCCGAAGGCGACGCCTGTCGCTATCGCATGATTGGTGGCGAGTCACTACCGCTAATGGTCTCCGGAAATCTCAAGCTTGATGGCTTGACGCCTGTGTCTCCCGCGGAATGCGCTTCTCTGCAAACGTCGATCAAGCTGTTGCCGCAACAGCAAGTGATTATTGCCGGCTCTACCCACGAAGGTGAGGAGCAGGCGATGCTCGAAACTTACTTAAAGCTCCAGGGCAAGGATTCAAATGTGCGTTTGATTCTTGCTCCGCGACATCCGGAGCGTTGGGATAGTGTGGCGGCAATGATTGAATCCAATGGATTTCGAGTGCGGAGGTATTCGCTAAATGAATGTTTCGAACGAGACGGCGACGTTTATCTGCTTGATACTATCGGTCAACTCTTCCGGTTCTATTCGCTGGCTACGGTCGCCTTCGTAGGTGGAACGCTGGTACCGATTGGTGGGCACAATATTGTCGAGCCTTATGCTTATGCAGTGCCGGTCGTTTGCGGTTCTCATCTGGAAAAGACAAGGGACTCCGCTAACGGACTCAAAGCGGTCGGAGCGCTAACCGTGGTAGAAAACGTTGCGGACTTGTCAGCAAGAATTGAAGAGCTGCTTACATCCAAGGATTTGCGCCGCAGGCAAGGTGAGTCCGGAAAGCAATGGCTCGAGGCAAGCCAGGGAGCGGTTGGCAAGACACTTTCTGTCATCGAGACCGTCCTTCAGGAGACTTATAATGGTCCATACCCCGGTTCGGGGCACCAGCAAGGGGTACTGAGCAAATGACCTGGGGCAATCCTGAAAGTCCTAAAGAGCGAATCATCTCCACTTTGCTGCAGCCGGCATCGGCGGTTTATGGCATCGGCTCATATCTGCGGCTGCGCGGTTACGGCAGCGGCATGCTCAAGCGCCGCCAGGTCGCAGTGCCTGTCATCAGTGTCGGAAACCTTACCTGCGG
>CAZSNX010000484.1:0-4000 GCA_964607945.1 uncultured Candidatus Obscuribacterales bacterium | reverse complement strand
GGAATATCTAAATGCAAATCGAGTGGCAGATGCTGAATTACTCTTTCAGGAATTGCTGAATCTTCGGACGAAAGTATTGCTGCCTAATGATCCCAAAATTATCAAGACGCTTTGGCTGCTGGAAGGCGTCTATACAAGAGAGGGGAAAATACCGGCTGCAATTGAGATCCACAAAAGGTACATGGCAGCAAGAGTGCGAGCAGGGCAGCCAAGTCAGGAAGTGATAAGCGATCTGAACATTCTGGCTGCTCTCTATGCAAGACATGAGAATTGGGATTTATCCGAACTCAGCCGAAAGCGCGAGCTGACTTTACAGTTGGCTGGCGGCGATAAGGGCTCGCCAGCCTTACAGGATACGCTTTATCGCTTGGCGGAGTGTCAGCAGCATTTGGGTAAACTCGACGAGGCTGCTACTAATCTAAAGTTAGGGCTGGTTATGAAAGAAAAGTCTTACGGTCAAAAAAGTACGGAGTTGCTCCAGTTTTTGGGACCACTGTGCAACTGTTTTCTGGAGGCAAGAAAATATCCGGAGGCGGAGGTGGCTTGCAAACGCAAGTTGAAGATACAGGAGGTTGCCTTCGGAAGGAATCACCCCAAGACCAAGCGCACCATTGGAAAGTTGGTAACGCTATACAACCAATGGAGTAAGCCGGATATCGCTCGGTCTTACTCTGAAAGGCTGAAGGAATCCGCCGACAAGGCTGCTCGAAATTAATACCTTTGGTCTTGTTGGTAATTAGGTTGGCTGGAGCAGACTGTTATGGCGAAAGTACTTGTAGTTGAAGATGATCGCAGTTTGTCGATTGAGCTCAGGCAGTGGTTAGAGGTGGAAGGTTATCTAGTGGAGACAGCTTATGACGGGCAGGAAGCCCTCACGCATCTAATGGCTTATCACTACGACGTAATAGTATTGGACTGGGACCTCCCCGGTTTAAGTGGGCTTGATTTGCTTCGGGACCTTAGGCGGAGAAGGGACATTACGCCGGTCTTGATGCTTACGGGCAAGGTGTGTCTTAATGAGAAGGAAGCTGGACTTGACTGTGGTGCCGATGACTATTTGACTAAGCCATTTCAGTTCCGAGAGCTTTTGGCTCGCCTTCGTTCTATCCTTCGCCGCGCTTCCGCACTGTCCGAAAATCTGCTTAGAGTGGGCAATCTTACAGTCGACACCGGTGCTAAGCGAGTTACTGCAGGCGACAATGAAATTAGGCTCCAGCCAAAGGAGTTTGCGTTACTGGAGTTTTTCTTGAGGCATCCCAATCAGCCGTTTAATGGTGACGCATTGTTGTCTAGAATTTGGTCTGCTGATTCAGATGCCTCAATGAACACGGTTAAGACTTATGTTTACACGCTGAGAAAAAAACTGGTAGCCGCTGGACATTCGTCGCTAATTCAGACAGCACATGGACACGGCTACAAACTTGTAACTCCGGAGTAGAGTGTGTGTCTGATTGACTGTCCGACTATTTGAGCTCAGCAACTGTGCATCCCTACGTAGGATTAGCGCTGGTGTGTTTCGGCAATAGCTGTGCTTGGCAGCGGAGCGGAATACTTCTCCGGCAGGAATCTGGTTGTCCATGAACTTGGCAGGAGTCACGATTTCCAAATTTTGATCAAGCTTAAGTTTTAAATGTCTGAACGAATTTCCGATGAATCACTTCAATCCGAGCAGCCAAATGAAAGCGATTCGGGTGCGCAACCTCCGGCTCCGGATGCTGGCGATTCAGCGGCCGGTAGACGAAAGACCCTGATTCTAAGTACCCCTTCAGAGGGAATTGAACAATACCGTTCGCAAGCTGGCGAAGGGAATGTTGCCCAGTTAACGGGATTTCAGCGCTTAGTAAAAAAACAGGGTCCGGTTGTGCCGAAGACGATTCTGGACCCGGACATCATGCGCAAAGTAGTTGATAAGCTTGCGCTCGAGAAGGAGGCTCGCCTTCGCGATCTTGAGCCTCAGCCATTTAAACCAGTTAAATCCATCAAACAATTCAAGCAAGCTTCGATTTGCAAATCAAGCTGGGACAACATGTCCGGCGACGGCAAGGTTCGGTACTGCTAGCAGTGCCGCTTGCAGGTCTACGACTGAGGCGGTTTTGACGAAGGCAGAACTGTCCGGATTGCAGCTGGCGGCCAGGTATGAGTTTCTCTCCGTACTGGGAGAAGGAGGGGGCGGAATAGTCTTCAAGGCCAGGCATCCGCAGCTGGACAAGTTTGTAGCAATCAAAATGATACAAGCTCAAGAAGGATGTGGTGGCGCGCTTTGAGCAGGAGACCAAACTGATCAGTCGACTCGATCATCCCAATATCGCGGTTGTTCACGATTTCGGCTTGACCGAAAAAATGCAACCATATATGGTGATGGATTGTATTGAAGGACAGTAGAGGTGGGATGAGATTTTGAATGGCGATCAATTTTAGTTCGTCGACGGTAAAGGAGACTGTTACTGTTTGCCAGCCAGGGATATCGCTTCCGCCCTTCTTTTCCCTTCCGGTTTGTCTGTCGTGAGTTTGAAGTTCTTAACCTGCTTGCCTGCAGGCAGAATGCCGAATGCTGTCAACTTCTCGTTTGCGAACGATTCGGTCTCTTGTTCGATTGATGCCAACTGTTCGCTCGACTGTTTAGCTTGAAAAGCAGCTGGCATAAGGTAGCTGGCTCTGGTGGCAGCGGCATTTGCAACGATTGCTCGATCACGTAGACAAAAGGAGCTGGTTTGAAATGCATCTTCATTTTGCCTGATTCGAATTTCTCGATATCGAGTAGGTCATTGACCAGGCGCATTAGGCGTTGAATATTGATTTCGGCGCGTGCTACTACTTCCTGCGCTTTTTCTGAAAGATTGAAGCCCATCCGAGGTTCGACCAACAGTCCCAGCGATCCAATCACTGATGTGAGCGGGGAGCGTATGTCATGGGTGATCATCGCCATGAACTCTTGTTTCTCCCGCATCGATCTGATGATGGCTTGGGACATTTCATGAAAGACAAGATCTAGATGTGCCAGCTCGTCGTTGCCTGCCAGTGGTGGATTGAGTGAGTCACCTTTGGCAAACCGATTGGTGTTGTCCAGAAGAGTAGAAAGCCTCTGTAAAGTTTCTCGATTGAAGTAAATGTACAAAGCGATTGCAAGGGCGATGCTTCCGACAATAGCGAGAATCAGTACGGTCTTTAACGCCTGTCGTGCGTGTATTTGGCTCTCCGAGCTGTTTTGCTCGATCTCCTGGAACTCCTGGGTAAGGGTGTCGGTATCGGCGGTGGCTTTGATGGAGAGTTCTTTGACTTCACTCAAGTACTTCATAGCAGCGCCAAGGTCGCGCTTCCTTGCGGCTCTTCTGGCTTCGTCAAAATTTCCCAGCAAGCGGTTGGTCGTCTCTTCCATTCCTGTCAATGCAGCAGCTTTGGCTGGTGTGGCATCGAGCAGCAGATGCAGCGTGTGAAATTCGTCCGGAATCTTGTTAAGAGCAGCTCGATATTGATCGAGATATTGATCGGTACCTTTTACGCCGTAAAGATACAAGGAAGAGCTTGCACGCATGATTTGTTTTGCAACTATGTTCAAGTGTTGGCTAGTGCTTTTGGCGAAAGCCTCCTGCTTAACCTGCCTTTCGGATTCTTCTAATGCGCTGTATAGAAAGCTGAAGCATACGACTTCGAAGATGAGCGGTACGGCAATTAGAATCAGGCCCTTGTGGGAAAGCTTCAGTGCGTTGCCGCGAGATTTTTGTATGCTCGCGGGAGTTAAAGCTGATAACTTTTCATTGGAGTCTATCACTGCGCGCTCTAGCACATGTTTAACTCAGGCTATCTCCGTGGCCCTTGTTCCCGAATTCGATTGCTCGAAAACGGCAGTTAAGCATCTGTTGCAGCGAACTAGTCTAACGATTTAATGCGAGCGGAACGCTCACTGATTAGGCGGTGCTGCTTGCGTGGTAAGCAGCCGTGGGGACAGCTTTTGCCTGATAAGCGATCTTTTGGCACAGCTGCCCTCTTTGAGACTTTCGCT
>CAZSNX010000483.1:1384-4008 GCA_964607945.1 uncultured Candidatus Obscuribacterales bacterium | reverse complement strand
TTTGTCTCAGCTTTCGACTTCGACCAACGCCTTAAACTCATTCTCGTCAATTACCCTGACACCAAGCTCCTGTGCTTTCGCCAACTTAGAGCCTGGATTGCTTCCTACCACTAAATAACTGGTCTTCTTGGATACTGACGAGGTGGCTTTGCCACCGCGTGCCTTTACCAATTTTTCTGCCTCCACTCTGTCAACCGTCAGCAACTCTCCGGTAAATACAAATGTTTGGCCGTTCAAGGTCTGCGGCAGCTTTTGAGCGGTCTGTCCGTGATCAGTCAGCTTTACTCCCAGCTCGCCAAGCCTTCTCAACAAACTTCGATTATCAGTATTGCAGAAGAACTCAACTACACTTGACGCAATCGTTGGCCCGATCCCCTCTATCTCTTCAATCTGCTCAAGCGTTGCCTTGGCGAGCTCGTCTACGGAGCCGAACCGTTCGGATAAAAGCTCTGCAGCTGATTGCCCGACGTGGCGAATCCCGAAAGCAAAAATGAGATTTGCCAGCGGTCTCTGCTTTGACGCAGAAATTGCAGCGATAACGTTCTGGGCGGACTTCTTGCCCATTCTCTCCAGAGTCAACAGCAATTCTTCATTCAACCGGTAGAGATCAGATGGATCCCTAATCAGCCCAGCATCAATCGCTTGACTGATTAGTACCGCTCCAATTCCCTCAATATCCATCGCATCCCGGCTCACCCAGTGCTCCAGCCGGCGTTTCAGCTGAGCCGGGCAGCCGTACGTGTTAAGGCAGCGATAAGCGACTTCGGCGCCAAGTCGCTCGAGCGGTCCGCCGCAGACCGGACAAATTGATGGAAACGCAAATGGAACTGAATTAACTGGTCTAAACTCAGGCTTCACACAAAGCACTTCCGGAATAATCTCACCGGCTTTACGCACAACAACGGTGTCACCCACTCTAATATCAAGCCGCTTAATCTGCTCGGCATTATGCAGAGTAGCACGCTTGACTGTGGTACCCGCCAGTTTCACCGGTCTCAAATTGGCAGCCGGCGTAACGGCACCGGTGCGGCCAACTTCCAGCTCAATTGACTCGACCACAGTATCGGCCTCTTCCGGCGGATACTTAAATGCAATCGCCCAGCGCGGGCTGTGAGACGTAGCTCCCATCTCTCTCCACAGGCTTCTGTCGTCAAGCTTTACCACCACCCCGTCCGTTTGATAGTCGAGCTGGTGACGCCGCTGATTCCAGTAATCGCAAAACTCCTTGACTCCCTGCAAGGAATTGACGACAGACCTGTTTGAGTTAACAGGAAATCCCAGCTCCGAAAGAAGCGCAAGCGTCTTGTCATGGCTGTTTGGTTCAGCCACAACTGGATCTGTGACATAAGCGAAGTACGCCCAATATCCCAAACTTCTTAGAGCGGTCACGCGTGGATTTTTCTGCCTGAGAGATCCCGCGGCAGCATTTCTAGGATTGGCGAAAGGCTGCTGCCCCAACTCGGTGATATCCGAATTGAGCTTTTGAAAGCTGGATACTGGCATATAAACTTCACCGCGCACCTCAAGCAGCTCCGGAATCGGTCTTTCGGCAGGCAACCTCAACACATGCGGAATGTCTTTGACAGTCTTTAGATTGAGTGTAACGTCCTCACCTACTTCACCGTTGCCCCTGGTTGCACCTTCAGTCAGCCTGCCGTTTCTGTATGTAAGCGCAATTGAAAGTCCATCTATTTTTAGCTCGCAAACGTAGACAAGCTTATGCTTATCTTTTTCAGCCAATCCGAGCGTCTTAAGTAAACGCTCTTCCCAGCGATCGAGCTCATCGTAGGACATTGCATTGGCAAGGCTCATCAAGGGGACTCGATGCTTGACCGCACCAAAGTCCGTGCTAGGGACTGAGCCCACTTTCTGCGTAGGAGAGTCGGCCGTCAGAAATTCAGGATACTTCTGCTCGAGCGCTTGCAGCTCTCGAAACAATCTATCGAACTCAGCATCGCTTATCTCCGGCCTGTCCAGCACGTAGTAACAAAAGCTATGATGTTCCAGGGAACGCCTCAGCTCCTCAACTCTCTTTAGTGCTTGCTCTCGGTCGGTCAGGATTGCCATTCCACTTTCGACCCCAAGTTTACTCGAGCCCTTCTCGCGAGAGAATCACACAATCGCCCTGAGCGGTGCCGGAGCAAATCGCCGCTGCGCCATAACGAGAGTTGCGTCTCTTCATCTCTTTGGCCAAAGTCAAAAGAATGCGCGCGCCGCTGGCGCCAATCGGGTGCCCGAAAGCGATCGCTCCGCCATTGACGTTCACCTTGTTAGGATCGGCGCCCAGCATTTGGATAGATGTAAGTGCAACCGCAGCGAATGCTTCATTTATTTCAATCAGATCAAGATCGCTCACATTCAAATTCACCTTGGCTAGCGCCTTCTTGGTCGACAAGGCCGGAACAGTCGCCAAATACGGCACATCCTGCCCAATAGAGGCATGAGTCAAAATCTTAGCCAATGGTTTTAGACCTAACTCCTTAGCCTTATCCTCACTCATCAACAGCAACATCGCCGCACCGTCGTTGATACCAGGAGCATTGCCGGCAGTGACTGAACCCTTGTCATAAAAGACTGGGCGCAGTCCTTTGAGCGCTTCCAGGGTAGTATCTGCTCTCGGTGCC
>CAZSNX010000483.1:0-1374 GCA_964607945.1 uncultured Candidatus Obscuribacterales bacterium | reverse complement strand
TCTCGATCGACTGACTTCAGCGTTGCCTTCGGTCCGGCAACGCTGATGGCGAGGATCTCTTCTTGAAGGCGGCCCTCTGCTTGCGCCTTGCACGCCAATTGATGGCTGCGCAATGCCCATTCGTCTTGCGCTTCGCGACTAACCTTCAACTCTTCTGCGACTTTCGCGCCATGGACTGCCATATGCACGAGCGTGACCGGGCATTCAAGTCCATCTTGAAGCATCGAATCAGCAAATTTGGCATGACCCATTCGCTTGCCGAAACGGGCGGAGTTTGCAGCTACCAGATAAGGAGCTTGACTCATAGACTCCATCCCGCCAGCCAGAATGACGTTGCCGTCGCCGGCGCGAATGCGCAGATCGCCAATTGTGACGGAGCGAATGCCGGAAGCACAAACTTTGTTGACTGTAGTGGATTCACAAGTTGTCGGCAGACCAGCCTTCAATAAAGCCTGCCGAGATGGAATCTGTCCGCAGCCTGCTTGAATAACCTGTCCGATAATAACTTCGTCAATCGAATCACCCGCCAATTTATACCGCTCGACCAGCGCCTTCATTAGCGGTGAGGCGAGATCGATCGCCGGCAGTGAGCTCAAAGCACCGCCGAGCTTACCAAATGGTGTTCTCAATCCGTCAATTATTACCGTCTGGCTCATTGCCGTTTTTCATCCTTTCACGAACCGATGCTCTATGAATCCTACCGCTTAAGCAGGCCAAAACTCGCAGCCATAATTATTTAGTAGCCTCAACTCAAGCACCAGCGCTTGCAAGCCGGATGTTGCTGCCGACCAGTGCTTCAAGGTTTCCTTTCGATGTCAAAGGGAACATACTCAATATGTTGAGCTTGCTCTATGATAGGCAATGAGATTAGAAAGGGTTGACAGATGACAAGATCCTTCGGCGGTCCGGGCGGTAGACCTTCTGATGACAGGAGCGGAGGCCGTTCCGGACGTGGCGCGCCCAGAGAGCCTCAACAGCGACCACCCAGCCAACCCGGTGTCGAGCCAGACCGGATCGAAATCGGCAAACGATTGGTTGCCTTGATCATTGACTTTTTCGCTTGCTATCTAGTCGGAGCAGCCGTCGCACTCGTACCGTTCCTGAATACATTTCTACCGCTGCAGACAGTAATGATTCTTGTATTTCTCTGTCGTGATTTCTTGTTTGAAGGCCGCGGCGTGGGCAAGAACCTAATGGGTATCCAGGTCATCGATATCAGTAGCGGTCAACCCTGCAGCCTCCTGCAATCGGTTCAGCGTAATATCGTCCTGGTCGCTCCATATGTCGTTTTGACTTTGTTCGATTCTGTATTGCGATTCGTTCCGATCCCCTGGATCAACGAGACTGTCCGCAACATCATTAACCTGGTTGGAA
>CAZSNX010000482.1:0-4030 GCA_964607945.1 uncultured Candidatus Obscuribacterales bacterium | reverse complement strand
GGTTCATTCTGTACTCGTGCTTGTCGGTGCTCCACGTGCGATCGTTGTTTGCATGCGTCTCGACACGCATTCCATTAGCCTGATTGATCTGAACGTCAGTTACACGATCGATCCGGTCTTTGGAGACTTTCGTGGCATCGGCAAGATTCTTTGAGTCCAGTGACTTTTCGCCGGCTGCAGGTTGATAGACGTTCCAGCCATTCTCACCTTTTACGCCATGTCTGACGATGTTGCCACCGCCATCTTTTACAGTAAAAGTAGACGGCTGAATGCCGTTGCCTTCATATGAGTATTCAGTCACACGCTGGCCGGGAGTAGTTTCGACCAGGATTCGACCATTGGGATCTCGACGCAGTTCGCTGCCGGAGCGCAGCTTCTGATTGTGCAGACCATCTTTGCCGACGTAATCGAGCTGACCGTCGGGCGTCAACTTGATCTCAACTATATGCTGCTCTTTTCCTTGAACCTCTTTTCCATCCCGATATTGCTTGATGGAGAATTCCGCGTCTTTAGGACCCTTTGTACCTTCCTCTTTTACTTTGCCTGAGCTGTCGACAATTTTGTATCCCGATGGCGTATTGCTGCCCGCCTCATACTTAAGCGTCGTCTTGTCGCCTTGAATGTTCACAAACTCGATAGGCCGTTTTGTATGCCAACTGTCGACCTTAACGCTTGAACCATCGTTGTAGTTGACTGATACCGTGCCATCGGAATTAGTAACCGTCTTATAGTCGGGTTGTTGAGCCATCGCCCGCCGGTCGGCGGCCATTCGCATCGCGTATTGCTGCTGACGCAGCATCGAAGCCTCATCGCCAAATCGGTTGGCCACTTCCGGATTGGCTCTACCTGGCGGATTGCCGTCACCTACAACATTTTGCCGCTCATATTCGCCTCTCTCACGTCCAGTCATGCTCGAAGACCCCTTGTATATGCTCAATCGATTCGATTAGTAACGGTATAAGCAACCCGCAACGCCGGTTCAATCAATCTCAAATTTGCCCCGACAAGACGGATTCAAAACCGAAAGATCGCCGAGCTCTTTCAGATCTGAAGCGATTAAACCGTTTTTCAAGCGGTTTTACCAGTGGGGTCGACAGCACGAAGTGGGGATAACCGCACGCCGCTGATAGTCCAATCGCTCTGGGAGCCTGCATTTGCGCCCATTTGTCGCGCAGCGAACAATTCCCGCCTAACTACGTATTTCCCGCATCAAACACGCTATCCCGGTCACGAGATCGAGCCAATCATTGCGTCTCATCGTGAGGCTGTTGATGATTCCGGTTTGGCATCGTCATCGGCATCTTCTTCGACCTTATCCTTCAACCAGGAGAGCAAGTTGGCGAAACCGTGTTCTTCCAAGCGCTTTTGAAAGCGATCGTTTAACTTACTCAAGAGATCGGTCTCGTTGACCGAAAGGCTAATTACAGACAATTCGCCGTTGCGCGAATGGAGACGCCAGAACACAATATCTTCCTTGTTGCCAACCAGAAGCGCCGATTTGACCAATACATCGCCATTTGCTGTGGTTTGTCCCAAATAGCTTAAGCGGCCCTTGTAAAAAATTTTATGCCACCGTGGGTAATACCGATTTTCCACCAGCTTGCGAAAAACCGTCACGAATTCTTGTTTTTGAGTGGATTCCAACCTACTCCAATGTGCCTTTCCCAATACCCGCTCGGACATACCGGCGTAATCTATATACTTTGCGGCCTCGCGATGGATATCCATGTCCTCCGGCTCGCCGGACCAAGCGGAAAACAACATTACAAGCTCTTGCACCACCTTTTGTCCAGAATCGGCTCTGGCGGCGCCTGACAGCCCGATGGCCAAGATAACCGCTATTGCTAAAACCGCCTTTTGTCTGCCTGGCATGATTTCCCACCACTATCGTTCTCAATTTTAATTATACGGTGAGCGAACCGCCGGTGCTTCCGCCCGCAATCGCTTGTCCTATGAATGGCCTTCGGGTTACCCAGGATTTGCTCTCCGCCGATTAATGGGGTACGACAAGCCTGTCACGGGTGTTTGACATTGGGTATATAACCTATTGGGAGAGTAATTAATCCAGCTGCGCGCTGAGAGGGCCAACCACACAATGAACTTGCGACGATCGTTTACGGCATTGTTCGGCATTCTCTGCTTGCTGCTGGCCAGTCTGAATGTTCCTGCAAATGCCGACCTTAAGAAGTCTGTTGTCAAAGTGCAAAGTCCGGCAGTCGAGGTCTCTACGCCTTCAGCTCCGCCTGCTAGCCAATCCGATTCGAAACCAGCAGAGCAGACGGAAGCAAAACAAAAATCTGCAGGAGACTCCAGGAGCCCCTCACGCCACAACGCGCCGCAGGAAGAACAAGCCAGAGCGGCAACCTCCTCGAGCAGCTTGGAGAAGGGGCGCCGCAAACTCAGGTTGCGCGTCACTGCAACGCAAGAGCCAACCAACGCGACTTTAATCGAACAAAACCTGACCTCGGCCAATGAGCTGATGAAACAAGGAAACTACGGGGCCGCTGCTGATCTTTACCATCAAACTGCCAATCTCGACTCCAAGAATGTCGAGGCGATGGTCGGCTATGGTGTTGCTTTAGTCAAGCAAACCAAGCTGGGCGGTGCGCTCGATCAATTCGATAAAGCGCTCAAGATCGACCCGTTGAATGCGCAGGCGCACTGCGGCCGATCCACAGCCCTGCTGACCAAAGCCAAGTATTCAGCAGAATCAGCAAGTGAAGCCAAGCTCTCCTTGATCGGCGAAGTAGAAAAAGAAAGCAAGAAGGCGATCGAACTGGATCCTACGCTCACCCAGGCTCACTACAACCTGGCCAATGCTTACCGGGAACAAAGTAAGAATGATGAGGCCGTCTCCGAACTTCTGCAGGCTGTCCACCTCGATCCCAAATTCGGCGAAGCTTACTGCGAACTGGGAGAGATCGCTCTTTCTCAAAGTCACCTGACTGAAGCAGCCGACTACTACAAGCGGGCCGCCGGTGCGAATTCAAACAATCCGACTGCACATTTCGGACTCGGTCGCACTTACATGAAAGACCGTAAGTTCAGCGCCGCAGCCGAGGAGCTCAAAACAGCCGCCAACCTTTACCCCAACAGTTGGCAGGTGCACAAAGAGCTGGCGGAAGCCTACGGAGAACTCGGCGAGTCCGAACCGATGATCAAAGAGCTCAAAGACGTCATTCGAATCAAACCGAATCTCGTGCAAGCTTATCTGCGATTAGCCGACGCGCGGGAGGCGACAGGCAATTTCGACACCTCAATCGAAGAGCTCAAATCGGCAATCGTTGCCAATCCAGACAATATGGATTTGAAGCTGGAGTTGGGTTGGCAGACTCTGCGACTCGGCAGGACCAATGATGCTCTCAAAGAGTATTCGAGCTTGCTTGAGAAGTCGCCGGACTCCATCGATGCCGCACGCGGCATGGTCCGCTGCCACCACGTCGGCACCTTGCAAGAACTGGTTGGACGGCCATTGCCGAGCAAGGACTTGGCCAAATCGGGCGAATTGCTCGAAAAGGCGATTGCCAGCTCACCATCCAGCCTCGAGTTGCGCTATGCGCGCTCGGAATTGAAAGCTCTTTCAGGCGGTTCAGTGGACTTGAGCGCCGTCGGCACTCCCAAGACAACCTCCGAGCGAGAAGCCTATGCCGAAGCCTTATTGGCTCAGAATAACTACCGTGTAGCTAACGAACAGTTTCACACCCTTTTGACTAGAGCTGAAAATGCCAGACAGGTATTTCGGCTCGCAGACGTAGCCTTGCTGCTCAAAGATCTCGATGCAGCTGAAGCCGGATACACGAAGGCTAGCAGCTTCACAGGCGGCGCGGAAAGATCGCAGCGTGGACTCGCGCTGGTATCAAAATCGAGAGAATCTGCCAAGGAATCCATCACTGAAGCAGAATCGCTTACGAAGAAAAAGGACTTCGCCAAAGCCATTCCCGGCTACCGCTCGGCCATCTACCACAATCCGGCTGACGCCGCTCCTCACATTGCGCTGGCGCGTTCACTCGAAAAGATTCGCCAGCCGAAG
>CAZSNX010000481.1:0-4050 GCA_964607945.1 uncultured Candidatus Obscuribacterales bacterium | reverse complement strand
CTTTAGTATGACCGCTGCTATTGCATCGAGTATTCAGTAGCATTGTTCTGTGGTTGCACAAATTGTTAGCAGAGCATCATCACGTGAATAAGACACATTAGCTCGTTCGGGTGCTTGTGGACTTACTCTCACCGGCACGCTGATGGATAGGGACAGATTGAGGTATTTCAAGGAAACCAGCTCCGTGTACTAAGTATCAACTCTTGCTGTGTTAGTCTAAATTGTATTCACAGGGGTGTCCTTGCAGGAATCGATCATTGGAAGTGGACGGATAAATCGGTGGAAATCACTCTCTTCGGTGCAGCAGGCGAAGTGACAGGCTCTTGCTATCTCGTGGACACTGGCTCTGCAAGAGTCATCGTTGACTGCGGTTGGTTCCAAGGTTCTGCAAGAATCGAGAGGCTAAACAAGATTCCAAGGGCGCTGAATGCAAAGCGCATTGATGCAGTGGTTCTCACGCACGCCCATCTAGATCACACAGGCAGGTTGCCGCTACTGACCAAGAGTGGATATCACGGACCAGTCTACGCAACCAGTGGCACCATCGATTTCACTCGACTAATTCTAAATGATGCAGCTAAAATTCAGAGGCAGGATGCCGATCGGGCAAACCGAATCCGAGAACTTACGGGACTGGCTGCCATCGAGGCTCCATTTAGCTCAGGTGATGTAGAACGGGCCTGTATTCAAATGCGATCACTTGAGTACAACCATTGGCATGATATAGCCGATGGAATCAAGATGCAGCTTCTGGATGCCGGACATATTCTTGGTTCATCCAGCGTGCAAATGATAGTCAATCGAAATGGAGCTAGTCGCAATGTTGTTTTCTCTGGCGACCTTGGAGCCTGGGGAGTGCCCATTCTACGCGATCCTGCGCACATTGAGCACGCCGATGCAGTCTTCATTGAGTCCACATATGGGGATCGCGACCACCGGCCTCTAGACGAGACGGTACGCGAATTCGAAGAACTGATCAGGAGCGCGGTGGGGAGCAAGGGTAAGATCTTGGTTCCCACATTTGCCGTTGGGCGCGCACAGCAAATTCTCTACCATTTGGCTTCGATATTCCGGAAACACAGTATTAAGCCATTTCCGATCTATCTGGACAGCCCGATGGCGATCGCTGCCACGCAGCTTTACGCCAAACATCAGGATTTAATGGATGAGGAAGCAGTAGCGCTTCACCAGTCAGGGCAATTAAAGTTGGATTTGGCAACACTAATTCCATGCCAGACGGCTGACGAGTCACGTGCTCTTAACAATATAGAGGGGCCATGTCTTATTCTTGCTGGTGCTGGCATGTGCAATGCTGGTCGCATTCTGCATCACCTCAGGCATAATTTGAGCAGTTCACGAACTGTGGTGATGATCGTCGGTTATCAGGCAAAAGGATCGTTGGGACGGCTCCTGATCGAAGGCGCACAAAAGGTCAAAATTTTCGGTGAAACTATCCCGGTACGCGCCACTGTAAGGGGTCTTGGCGGCTTCAGCGCTCATGCCGGACAATCAGACTTGCTGCGTTGGTTACAACCAATGGTGAAGGACAATCCGCAGGTGATCATAACTCACGGTGAAGACCACGCTCGAAACCGGCTGGCTGAGAAGATGAGAGAGATGTACGGAATCGAAGCGGAAATGCCTAAATTGTATGCGGCTGTTGGATTGTAATGCCATAGCCTCCACATGGCTCAAACTGGCAAGATTTGACTTGCATCAAGTGGTCGTACTACTTTGCCTGGATAAGCTAATGTCCTAGTAATAGGAGCAGCGCTTCTGGCGCTGCCCCTTGCTTCTCTTCCGGTGCTTTCGGGCTTGAATGCGAGTTTGCCTTTCCATGTAGGAACAACTATTGCTTATTGCGCCGCTTTCAGCATCGTTTTGATGTTTGTATTATGTTCGAGATCTGCAAACTCGCCATCGGCCGAGGGAATGAATCTGACCGGTTCGCAAACTTGATCATCGTCCAGTCGTTCAGCAGCCAGATGCTTAGTTTCCGTTGGCAATTCACTTCAACCAGGGAAGGGACTTCAGGTCATCCTCCAGGCTATCCCGGAAGTCTGGATGGGCGATTGTAACAAGAGCTCGCACGCGTTCCTTGAGTGTCTTGCCATAGAGCTGTGCTACTCCGTACTCAGTGACCACATAGTGAACATCGGCACGAGACGTGACAACGCCGCCCCCTGGATCAAGGCAGACGGTGATTCTTGAGACCTGCCCACCTTTAGCGGTTGACGGCATGGCAATAATCGCCTTACCCCCCTTGGACCGGGACGCTCCTCTTATGAAGTCGACTTGTCCTCCAACCCCACTGTACAGGTAGTTTCCAATCGAGTCGGCTACGACCTGACCGGACACATCGACTTGCAATGCTGAATTTATCGCCGTCATTTTAAAGTTTCTTGAAATCACGAACGGATCGTTGATAAAGTCGCTTGTCTGAAACTCAATGAGCGGGTTGTTGTCCACGAAATCATAGAGTCGCTTGGTTCCCATGACGAAACTCACCGCTACTTTGCCGGGCAGAACTGTTTTACTGTCGTTGGTGACGATACCTTGCTCGATTAAATCTACTATGCCATCGGACAGCATCTCGCTGTGTACTCCGAGATTTCTCTTACCGCTTAAATACTGAAGGACGGCATTAGGTATCGCTCCGATCCCCAATTGAATTGTAGCTTCGTCTTCAATAAGCCCGGCAACATTCTTGCCTATTGCTTCTTCTACAGCCGTTGGCACGTCCGGAAGTAATTCAGGCAAGGGATGATCGCTTTCCACAATGCAATCGAGCCTGCTGACATGAACAAAGGAACGGCCCAGCGTCCTGGGCATCTGTTTATTAACTTCGGCAATGACTAAACGAGCACGTTTTCGTGCCGCAATCGTACAATCTACGGACACGCCGTAGCTGCAAAAGCCATGTGCATCGGGTGGAGAAACGTGAATCAAACAAACATCCACTGGCAGCCCGCCGGACTCAAACAAGGCCGGTATCTCACTTAGAAAGATCGGAATGTACTCAGCCCGTCCTGAATTGACTGATTCCCTAACATTCTGTCCAATGAAAAGCGCGTGTACCTTGAACGAATCGAAATAGTCAGGCTTGGCATAGTCGGCTTTGCCCAGGGTCATGATATGCAAGACTTTCACGTCTTTGAGCTCTCCGGCTCTCTCAACCATCGCGCTGATCAGCCTCTCTGGCGCAGCCGCATTCGAATGAACATATACGGAGTCGCCGGACTTGATAACTCTTACTGCCTCTTGAGCACTCATTACTTTGCGGGCGTAATCAGCCTGCCAGCCGCCTCTTACTCTGCTCGTACTCACCCCTTTACTCCCTTCCGTTAACAGGCTAGTTTCGCTCATCGTTCTGTTTATCTCCTTACTTACTTCATACAAGTCGCACGTTTCACGGATGCGAAGTGGTTCGTTGTGGTCAACTTACTTTTCCCGATTTAAGGTCTCTAGTACCTTTGTAACAAGCAGCGATAATCCGTTCAACAGCTCCGGCATCCTCACATCGAGAGCGATGCGCGAGTTATCAGCTGGATCGACAGCTTTAACCTCAACCCCCAAAAAGATTAGACGCTTGGGTAAGGTTCCGTACGGCTTCAGTGCAAGAAGTTCAGCAGCTATGGAAAACCCGTGGTGAGAATTGATGGTCATGATTGCTGCACGATCAAGCATTGTCCTCAAGTCCATGATAGAGACCGTACCAGGAGCTGTACCGTTTTGCGTCGTGTCGATAATGATCGCTGCCCTGTGACCAGGCAGACATTTATCCAGAGTTCCAGTGACAGAACCAAGATAGAATCTACAAACATCCTTCAGGGCTGATGCCGGCAACACGTCACACAAGGAAGAGGCGATGCCAGCATCTGTTGCAGAAGGTTCTGCAATTGTAATGAGGGCTAGCCCGCACGGTTCTGCCGTGCTCTTATGCGGACAGCTCACGTCGCTGCTCACTCTTACGCATTCCATAACTGCCACCAAATTTGAAACCGTCCGAATCGGCTGAGCGTCCATCCAAATCCTGACATGATGCAACCG
>CAZSNX010000480.1:0-4054 GCA_964607945.1 uncultured Candidatus Obscuribacterales bacterium | reverse complement strand
CAGCTCCGAGTTGCGCGCTGCTAACGGCTATCCGCTCAAGGATTCAGACTTTCATTCGCTGGCCAGCTACCTCAAGAAGATGCTCTCAGAGGGATGCAAATCACGAGTTAACGAACAGCCGGTGCTCGTTGAAAATCTTTCACATCCGGTCTACGTACTGGAAATGTATAAATTCAACGAAACCGGAAAGGTACAAAAGCGAATCTTCTTCGAACCAGCATCGCTCCTGCCGCTGCGTTGGGACGATTTCGATTATGCCTACCCCTCCATGACCTTTTGGCGTAATGTCAAAATCAACATAGGGCTCAGCGACAACGTCTTTCAAATGTAGGATCAAATTACAAATGCCATTTAACCTTCCGACAATTGCAACACTTCTACTGGTCGCAGTAGGGACTGTTTTCGCCACCCCGGTGCTCTATCAAGGCTTCAAGCGCCGAGGTAAAGGTGTGCGCTATGAACAGGACTTCCTCATTCAGCGCGCCCCCCAATACGCATCGGTCGCCACAATTGCCATGATTACCTTTTCATTCCTTACGCTCAACGGTCTCTTTGGAGCTCCGGAATGGCTTCCGCTGGTTACCGCTGCAACAGTTTTACCGGCTCTCGCTCAAACCATTATCTCCTGGCTGGGCGTAGCTATTCTGGCCAGCGGTCTCGTCTTTATGATTGGCGGCTGGTATTCGCTGGGGGAATGTTTCACTACCGACGCTGAAGTGCTGGATAAACATACGATTCGCAAGACCGGTCTCTTGAAGTATGTTATGCATCCCGCCTATTCAGGCATCATTCAATCCCTGCTGGGAGCCGCAGTCGCGTCCATCTCCGGGCCGGCTATCCTCTTTACGCTGTTCGTAGTCATGCCGCTCTGGCTCAACCGGGCAAAGTATGAGGAGAAACTGATGATCGAGACCTTCGGTCAAAGCTACAAGGAATACGGCGAAGAGCTGAAGTGGCGGCGCCTGATTCCCAAAGTTATTCCGATTGGCGTTTAAGAACCGGGAACAAGGTTTTATAGCAAGCGTCTATGGACCTGTCGACTATCAAAGGTGCGAGCAGCGTAGTGTAGTCTTTCGGATTCACGCTTGCTGAATTAGGCTCAGATAGGCCGGCAACTTGACGAATGATATACATTTACCTTCTAATTTCCCCGGAAGGCATGTTATAAATGTCAAGGTAAGCCTTTCGGTTTTGATTTGGCATTGGCAAGAAGCGGGATTTTGGAGGCTAAGTGGTGAGTTTGAAGAGTCGAATGCGCGCGCTGCTACTAGGCACCATATGCGCCACTATTAGTTTGCCTGCAATCGTCTCGATCGCGCCGGTAGAAAGCAAGGAGCCAGCACAAGCAATCGCGGTCAAAGAAAGTGCGGTCATCTCCAAGTTGAATGTGCCAAGCGGACGTCACAGAATGGTTGCCAAAATCTTGATTCACGCCAGTCCGGAAATCGTGTGGAACACCGTACACGAAGAGCGGCAGAAAGATCCGGACATCGCCTATGCCAAGATCATTTCGCACGAAAAGAACGAAATGCTGCTCGAAGAGAAATTCATCTTGCTGCCTGTCATTGGCACAGCCGTTTGCGTAATGAAGGACATCGAAGTCCCCAACGAACGTATAGATTATCAATTGGTCGAGTCCGACCGGTTCAAGGCAATGGAAGGCAGCTGGGTACTAACCGCCCACGACGGCGGCAAAGCCACTATCCTGGAGCTGCAATCATATCTGGATCTCGGTCTGCCGGTGCCGCGAATGATGCTGGAAGGCATTACTGGTCAAAAGCTGCAGAAACGCGTAACCAATATCAAAGTAATCGCCGAAAAGGTAGAAGCAAGCAGAATTGCCAACGCCAAACCGCCTGGCACATAGAAAGGGCAGAAAGCATAACAGTTATGAAACTGCGAGTTTTTCTGTATCTGTTTATCCTTTTCACAGTGGCAATTGGTGCGCAAAATTATGCCACCGCAAAGAGCGCAGCAACCCAAACCGAACACGCCAAGACGTCTATTTTCACGGCTAACGGACCGCTGATTGAACAAACAGTGGACGGCGCCGATTTCATCGAGAAGTTGCACCGGCACACGAGTGCGTTGAAGGATTATTCATGCGACTTTGAAATTGTCGTCTACAAGAAGGGCGAAACCGTAGTGGAGAAGGGGGTCCTGTACTTCAAGCAACCGCGGTTGATGCGGCTGGAAGAAAAAGGGGAGTACAAGAAGGGAGCGGTAGTGGTACTTGGTCCGAATGGCAAGGCACGGGGTCACCTCGGCGGCGCGATGAAGTACTTCACCATGACACTCGAGCCCGATAGTTCATGGCTTGTGGCCTCCAACTCTTACCCGATGAAAGACTCCGATCTCATGTCCCTTTCCTCTTTCTTGAAGAACTGGCTGGCGCAAGGAATCAAGTCACGAGTAACACCTGAGCCGGTCACTATCGAGGAGATTGGCCAGCCGGTGCATGTGCTGGAGATGTATAAGTCCAGCGACCCCAAGACAGTTCTAAAGCGCATATACATAGATCCGCAGACAAATCTGCCGGTTCGTTGGGACGATCACGATTATGAGAGCCCTTCGCGTTCGAAGTGGAAGAATCTCAAAACCAATATCGGACTGGATGACAGCCTATTCAAGCTGTAGATTTCCTCTTGCACGTCAAGTCAAAGGGCGATGCCGTGCATCGCTCGAATCAAGGTCATGCCTGGTCAGGGTCATGCATGGCATGACCCACGATTGTACCAGTCGAATGTACGCGAAGCAGATGCTGTCACCACCCATGGTATCAGCTCCAAGTCATAGCGGCGGCAGGCTGTGAAGCATTCCTTCGGAGAAGCCAGCTCCTTCGTCTATCTTGAGGCTGAGATTGACGTCAAACTGGTGCTCGAAATAAACCTTCTTCTCATCGAAGGCCCAGCTTTCCGGTTCGCATTTTTCATCAGCTCGCAGCTTGAGCATGATTGACACACAGCGTTTGTCATACTTGCTCTTGGAGGCCGGCTCGAGCACCACTTTGATGTTTTCCACAGCCCGCCGATGACTGCGATCCAAGGCTTCGGCAATTCGCAAAATTGCAGCCATATCCGCCACCAACTTGCGATCGACGCCATTGACCGAAGCAAACGCTTCATGTGATTCCTTCGGGAAACTGCCTCGATGATAGCGAGCGATGCAGGCGATCAAGTTGACCTCCTCTTCCGAATGCCCCAGCAACCCACCATTCTTGATCAAGTAATACGAATGCTTGTGATGTCCGTTTCTACCCACGAAACTGCCGATATCATGCAACATTGCCGCCGACCAGAGCAGGTGCCCGACGCTTTCAGGATACTGATGGAGCAACCAATGAGTTTGCAGAAAAATCTCAGCAGCAATGCGGGCGACCTGCTCGGCATGCTCGACATTTGCGTGATACTTCTCCAACAAATGATGGACACTGTCAGAGCGTGGATCTTTGTGATTATCCAGCCCGGTATCCAGCCAGCCGGTTTGCAGGAATCGATCTACGACCGCGCCCTCGCGCAACGCTGCTGTGCAGATCTTAAGCTCGCTGACCTTTAGAGAGCGCATTATCTCCAGTGCTACAATCGCTCCGGCCAAAATGGTTTGATTGCGGTCCGAGCTGATTCCGCTAATCTTGCGGCCAGTCAATGCAGCATCTTCGACCTCGGCGACCACCTTCTCTAGATTTCGCAAAGAGAGCCTATAACCATGCAACTCAGCATGCGGTCGGCCGGCACGTTGCCGATCGAGTTTCGCAAGCGTCTGAAACGTGCCTGATGTGCCGATCAGCTGCGGCACACCGCCAAGCTCGGCAATCTTGGAAGCAGCGGGCCGAAGCACTCCTGTTACTTCAAGCGTGGTCTGCTCGTCGGCCTCAGCGCCGGTCACCTCCACGATGCCGCGGCTGCTCGTCTTGCCGATGTCCAGCGTCAGCCGGATACCGATGTCCACCGTTTTGATGAATGGCTGCGGTGTAGTACCGGAGACATCTTCAACTTCGATGATTGTTACCTCATTGATGAAGATCCCCTTGCCGTAGTTCGGTTTGGCGAACGGG
>CAZSNX010000479.1:0-4054 GCA_964607945.1 uncultured Candidatus Obscuribacterales bacterium | reverse complement strand
TTTCGTCAGGCGCCTGGAGACGAGGCGGCCAAATCGCAAGGCACAGGGTTGGGATTGGCAATCTGCAAGTTGATTATGGATGCACACGCAGGCTCAATCGGTATTGAGAGTCAGGAAGGTCAAGGCAGCACTTTCTGGTTCAAGCTCAGAGCGGTCTGAAGCAATCAGTGCTGCTGTTGATTGTTACATCCTGTTTTGAATCAACTGCGATTGGGCACACAATTTTAGAAACCTGGCAGTCGGGTGGCGCAAATGTGGGTACTGTCCGGAGTTTTAGTATTCTTAAGCCTGTTTTGCGCCGTCTCCGCAAGCGGCTCCACTGCTTCAGACCCGGCTGCCTCTGCTGTTGGCGAGCAACCGGTTGCAAATCGACCGCTAGCCGACAAATGGGCCTTAATCGTTGGGATCAGCTCCTTTGCCGACTCGACGATGAATCTGAAGTATCCCGCCAAAGATGCAAAAGACTTCCGAGATTTCCTGGTCAACGAAGAAAAGTTCGCACCCGATCACGTACGGATGCTCACAAATGAGCAGGCCACCAGAGGCAACATTTTGGACGAATTGGGCGATAAGTGGTTGCCGCGTGTTGCCGGACGGGACGATCTCGTAATCATATTCATATCGAGTCACGGCAGTCCATCGGACCTCGATGTCGGTGGAGTCAATTACATCGTGGCCTACGACACCGACAAAAATAGGCTCTATTCGACCGGAATTGCCATGCAAGACATGTGCCGCATCATCAAGGCGCGCGTGCACACAGATCGTGCTCTTTTAGTCTTGGACGCTTGCCATAGTGGAGCGGCTGTCCCTGACGGCAAGGGGCTTTCGCGCACGGGAAATGTCGACATTGATGAAGTCGTGCAGGGCACCGGGCAGCTTGTGATCTCATCGAGTGAGCCTGCTCAGGTTTCCTGGGAATCAACCAGTCAGCCAAACAGCGTCTTCACACGTCACTTGATCGACGGATTGCGCTCCGGTGGTCGGAACACCACGCTGGCTCAGGCTTACAACTACATGCGTGACAAAGTCGAAGACGAAGTCAGGCGAGACAGAGGAGCTGTACAGACTCCGGTGCTGAAAGGTAGGTGGTCGGGAAACGAGCTGGTGCTGGCGGCCGATCCTGTACGTCCGCGGCCGGGATTGCCCGAGCAGCTGGTTGTAGCTTCTGCTGCTCCTGCGCCTACACCGGTCGCTCCGTCAGTGCCCTCAATTACTCCTAGCCAGAGTCAACCCGTGGTGGCAGTTCACCAGACCGGTGAGAAACTAACTTCAGTTAAGCCATCGGAAGCCGAGCCGGCCGGCCCGGCCAACAAGATAGCCATTATGGATATCGATGGACCGCTCGAAGTCGAAGCAGAGGACAGTCTCGGATTCAGCCTTAGAAGTGGCGGCAAGAAAGCCCCAACCGCAGCGGATCTTTCAGGGCTCTCGGAAGCCTTAAGGGAAAGGCTATCGGGAAAGCTTGGCTCTTCCTTACCCGAAAGAGTAGTTTCGCAAGAAGAGCTATTGGAGGCTTTGAATGGTAAGAACTCCAAAATGCTCAGTTCGTCAGGTTCGGTGTTTCGCAAACAGATAGCCCGAGCAATCCGTGCGAAGTACTTGCTTAATGCCACGATTGATTCCGTTTACTTCAAAGGCCATACGCTGACCGGTGAAGAATACGAGATGATTGTGAGTGCCAGGTTGATTTCTGCTGAAACTGGCGCAGTTGTCTGGAAGGTAGATAAAAAGACATTCTCAAAACATCCATTTGACGGTCGCGAGCCAGTGGACTACTTTCAGGATGTGTTTTGTGAAAGCGTAGCTGGAACTCTGGCAGAAAAAATATCTAAGGCGATTACTCTATCCGAGTCGAAGTAGAAAAGAAGTTTGTCGCTCGCTGAAACCATGATGAAATCTGCGCAGTGACGCAGAATGGAAAAATGCAATTAGGAGAAAGAACGGCTTGCGCTCTTCCTCCTCGCTTGCGTAAGCGACGAATAAAATACCTTTTGGAGAGTAGATTACTTTATCCACTAGAGGTTACGGGCTTAACCTCCTCGCTTACAAATTGAAATCCTCCTGTGTTTGTTGGGGGGGGACAAATCTTTGTGGCGTGCCTATTGCTTGCGCTCGCTTGGTAGCTCTGCCTGTCTTCCTGCTGTGCCGAGGCTCGGTTTTGTTTCGGAACCCTCAAGTATCAGCAATTCAAGTTCGGGAAGGTGATAACGAAAGATCTGCTTTCGGTTGATCTCCAACCGCTCTGTCGGGTACTGCGAACTGCTCTCCAGACCCAGTGCCTGACCTGCCTCCATTGCATTGCGCAATTCAACGGGGCGGCGGACGCTCTCTTCGTTCATTGATTTCAATCGATTGTTTGATGAATCTTTGGATCCGCCGTCGAACTGAATGATTATTACAGGCACTTGGGGCTTTTCCTCGCGCTCGTCAGCAGTCCACTTAGGCAGTAGAGACTTACCGTGTTTGAAGAGATCGCTGACGAATTGCTCGATGGCAGGATTAGTCGGATGTGGTGCCCACGCTTCTTTCACTGCCTTGCTAAATCTGGACTCGAAATCACTCGTTGCTTCGACTGGGTCCGGCATGATTCTCCTTTCTGGGTGATCCCGATTTATTGGGAAATCACCAGCTGCTGCCCGATGACAATACTCTAGGGGGCAGTTTTAAAAGTTTGTTCAAAACTACAGCTAATATCCTTAATCGGATCTGCCTTGGAACGAGTCCATGAAAATACAGCTTAGCTGTGGGCAGGCTGCTACAATCAAATTAACATGGAAAGGCAAGTCGAGAAAGTATTTACGCGGCACCACTTGCATGAGCGGGGGGGGTCTCAATCATTTTGGAGAACGCAGACGCCGCAAGCTCGTATTGATGCGTTAGAACAAATCCGCCACGAATACAATCAGTGGAGGTACGGTGCTCAGCCAAGACTTCAAAGAGTTTATTCAATCGTTAAACTCAAATGATGTTCGATACTTAGTGATCGGAGGCTATGCTCTTGCAGCTCATGGCTGTCCTCGTTACACGAAGGACTTGGACATTTGGCTCGATAATGGAAGGGAAAATTCTAAGCGAATTGTAAATGCATTGAAGGACTTTGGCTTTGCTTCTTTGGGACTGACTATTGCTGACTTTATGACTGTTGGACAAGTGGTCCAGCTAGGCTATCCGCCCAACAGAATTGATCTTCTGACCTCGGCGGACGGTGTGGATTTCAATCGATGTTATGAGTCGCGGGTTAAGATCAAAATAGACGATGTAGAAGTAGATTTTATTGACGTGGCGAATCTCAAGCTCAACAAGCGTGCTACGGGACGGTTGCAGGATTTGGCTGATATTCAGGCTCTGGACAATCTAGATTGAGGTCTGCGGAAATCTTAACAGCCCATGCCTGCCTAGCATCTAGTTCGTTGAGTGAACTTAAGTGAAAATAGTGGTTGTTACCTAGTCCTATAGACACTTTTGGCAATAACCAACTTGCTTCCAAAAATCGACGGTGCAAATTTGGGAGTTTGCCGAATGCGAAAGGAAAGTTGCTCAACGGTCTAAACGATAACCCAATCCGTGCACAGTGCTGATTACGGGGTGACCGTCTCCCGCGTCGATTTTCTTTCTCAATGTAGTGATATTCGTGTAGACGGTGCGGACGGTAGAATCAGACTCTGAACTCCAAACGCGGTTTAGGAGCGCTTCGACGCTGAATACCTCGTTGGGGTGCCGCATGAAGAATTCCAGTAGAGCAAGCTCCTTCGGTAACAATTGAATCACTCGTCCACCCCTGGTTACCTTGCGTGTATTGGTGTCGACGCAAAGGTCTCTTACTTGCAGGATTGTCCCGGTCATTGTCGCCGGACGGCGAATCAAGGCTCTAATTCTAGCTGACAGCTCTTTGAGGTTGAAAGGCTTGGTTAAGTAGTCGTCTGCGCCGGAGTCTAAACCGGCTTCCTTCTCTTCAACCCTCTCTTTGCCTGTCAGCATGATGATTGGGGTTGTACCGCCGGCAGCGCGAAAGTTCTTGCAGATCTCCAGTCCGTTTAGCTTTGGTAATTCC
>CAZSNX010000478.1:0-4060 GCA_964607945.1 uncultured Candidatus Obscuribacterales bacterium | reverse complement strand
CTTGGCTTAATAAGTCTCGATCAGAAGCGAACAATCTTTCAAGAGTATGCCGCCAAGTACGGGTTGAACGATCTCAAGCGCGACCTTCTGCAGCGCGCCGAGGCGTCGGACAGACCTCAGATCGAGTATCTTTGCCGGACGGAGCGTTTATCTGCCGGAGAACGGTACAATCTGGCCCTGACCGCTGCCACCACCAGCGATGGCTTAAGCTCTGACTTGATGAAGTACACGCATTACGGCGCCTCGCGCACCGACATGAGGCAGGTCCTGACAGACCTTCAAAAGGAGATAGCCGACGCCAATCGCGCGCACCGTCCGCTCGATCGAAAAACAGTCGACAAACTGGAAGCTTCCTTCCGGGAAGCACTGGTCAATTTCCGGGAGTCCAAGGAGCAGTTTGCCGACTCGGTAGTCAATTCGGTGATTACTGTCACCGCCTTTGCTACCGCACCATTTACGGGCGGCGCCTCACTTTACCCGATACTGTACGCAATGGCGGCAGGCGCCACACTCAAGCTCGGCACTCACATGATAGTAAGCGGCGCAGACTTCGAGGCAACTACCGCCAACATCTCACGCAAGCTAGCCGCCGGCATGGTGGAAGGAGGATTCGCCGCCATCAATCCCGGTCAAATTGGCGCGCTGGTCGGACTCGGCGAGCGCGCTGGATTACAGGCGGCAAAGGCTGTCAGCGCCCAACTGGGAACGAACCTACTGAAGGAAGAAGGCAAGCAACTGCTGGAAGCCGAGATGAAAAAGCTGATCGGCAGCGCTCTTGCCAATCGAGTAGCCGGAGCTAGCGAAAGGGAGCTGGCGGCCGTAGCAGAAAAAATGGTCGAGCGAGGCTTTATCGATGCGACAAGGAAAAAAGCACTGACCGAAATGATGAGCCAGTCGCTTGAAACTGCCATCAGGGAGGAGACAAAGACCTTCCTGAAACGAGCACAATACGAATTCTTACATGCAACGGCCAATGCCGCAATCGGCGCCGGAGCTGCCGTTGCTGGGACAGCGACAGACCGGTTATTGAGCGGGACTCTCGATGGCAACGCTCTTCGCCAGGCGGGTCTCGAGGGTGCATCTGGCGGTTTCTTCATGAGCGCTTTCGCACGCGGCATTCACGGACTAGGACACGTGGCCGGGGTGGAACGGGCAGGCCGGGCAACACAGTATGGATTCGGAATCCTGCAGGCTACTTTCAGTGGAGTGGCCGGAGATGTCGCAAACCAAGGAGCATTGCACGGAGCTGTCGATCGCGGCGCCGTTGCAAGCTCAGGTTTCAACATGCTTGCCGCCAGCGGCATAGGCGGAGCCCATCAATTGAGGACGAGAAGAATTCCCCACGAAGCCGGCGCGCGCAGGACGGAAGGCTCACCGCGAGAGCCAAGCGCTGCTGTTCGAGCTGATCAGCCACTCGCACCAGTGTCCGAACCGGCACGGACAGGAACAGCCGCTGGCACCGAACAGAGGCCGGCTGGTGATGCCAGACAGCCGGTCAGTCCGCCTGAACTGAGCAGGTTCACAAAGCCAGCTTCGCAACCCCCGAGCGAAGTAGAGCAGGCACCAACGGACGGAACTCGATACAAGATTGGCAGCAAGGACATCGTTCTGCGCCCAGGAGACAGCATCAGCGTCAAAGCCGGTGAAGTCGGACTTCCCGGCAAGAAAGGCGCCTTTACCTTGGCCTGTGAAGGCGGGCGGACAATTATCGAAGCGTCGCCGGATCTTGAGATCTGGATAAACGGCAAGCGCGTGGAGAAACTGATCGGAGGTGTTCTGCTTTCACCGGGTGACCAGGTGCGCATCGGTGGGAAAGATGGACCTCATCTCAACTGGGAGAAAGTGCCTGCGCGCAGCAAAGAATCGCTGCCTAAAGATCCGAGCAGGCACTTTCCCGACACAAGCAGAGCAGATCTCTCCAAGCTCTCTCCTGAACAACGAAGCCGTCTTGCTGCCCTCGGTCTCATCTCCAATCTGAGCACAGCCGAGACTGCTGCAGGCTTCTGCAAGCGCGGGCTGGAAATGGCCGGGCGCTGGGACGACGCCAAACTGGCAGAGCAGCTGAAGAAAATCCAGGATACTGAAGCTCGCTTCCAGGAAGCCTACAAGAAATATGCGGAGCAAGTACTACAGAAGATCCCGGGCGGAGACATGCTCTCGCTTGCGGAAGTACGACCCCTGCTTGAAAGAGACCCTGTCGCCAACAAGGAAAAGCTAGCTATCCTGCAAGAAGCTGTCGATGCCGGCATGGATCGCATGTCGACTGCCCTGATTTACCAGCAAATGATCGAGTCACGGCGACAGGACTTGCAAGATCTTGTAAACGACTTAGCCAAAGCCAAGGGACAGCCCGAGGTAAGAGTCATTTTGATTGGTAACTCAAACACCCATGGCTATTATCAAAATGGCGAAATCGCAGTTCGGCAATCAGATCTTCTCGACAAGACCAAGCTTCCCCGGTTGCTCAATACTGCCCTGCACGAGAGCATTCACAATGCCGACGAAAAACTGATTGTAAGCGCGATTGCAGATGAACGGAACGTGGGCACAATTGCTACTGAAGCGCAGAAAGACGAGCTGATCAAGATTTTCCGCGGGCGTGGCGGGCCGGAAATTTCCAGAGAGCGCCTCGAGGAGATCTTGCGAGTTCGCAACGGCGAGCCTCTCAAGCCAGGTGAAGCGCACCGGGCTGAACTTCTAGCTAAGGATCTCTATCTCTGGCAACAGACAGTGGGCGGTCCGTTCGCCGAAGCGCGCGAGCGCCTACTGGCTGTCGTCAAGCAAGTAAATCAATTGAGAGACACTTCCACCACCAGAGCCGCCACCGATTTAGTAAAGAAGCTTTCCGATGGCACTATCACTAAGGAGCAGTCCGAACGGCTGTTTGGTGTTACCCCGCCACCACTGGCAGTACAAAAACTGATTGAGAATTACCATGATTTGGAAGCCGGTAAACTGAACAAACAAGCTTTCGAGCAAGAAGCGCAACGGTTTTTGCATGCAGTCCTATCCGACCGCCTGAACAAATTGCAGGGCAGCTACGATCTGCTCTACAGGATGTACAGGCATGCTTCATTCGAGGGAGCCTCATGGAGCGCCGGAGCAGAAGTAGACCACCTCGCAAGAAAAGCCCTGGGATTGACGGCGGAGAGCGAGGAAACCGGAAAGAAAGGATTGGAAGCGGTTGTCAGACACGAGGAGCACCCACTAAAACCGAGCAATCCAGCTTTGGCAGAGCCCAAGCCAGGAAGACTCCCTGAAGACCACAATGCCGACAGTGGCAAAGTAGCCGTTAAAGCTGTAGAAGTTCCAGCGGAGCAGGTCGGGCAAAACAGTCAGCGAATGCGAGCAAACGTCCACAAAGACAAAAGCGTTAAACCGGTGATACCCGATGGAGCTGTGGCGTCTCACGATACTCCCGGAAGACAGTCGCGACTGAGCGAGCCCGGGCCGGATCATCTAAATAAACTGGTCAAAGAAGCCGAATCGGCCAAGAGCCCAGAAGAGATAAGCGCAGTTATCGAGCGAATTTACACTCACGAAGATATTGACGCTGCCAAGGAAGCCTTGAGCCGATTGGCCACTGGCAAGAGCGAAGCGGCTCCGTTCGCTCTCACCGAGCTCCTAATCATGGCGGACTCGCCAAAAGACTTTGCTACCGCCGAAAAGCTCTGGAAAAGTGGAGATATAGTCAGATGGTGGAAAGAAGGCAAGTTGGACGGCTGTGACATTTATAAAATGACGGCAAGCACTGACTCGCAACTCGATCTGTCCTCGATATTCCGGCAGGCAATGAAGCAACTTGAAGATCGCAAGGATCTCAGAGTACATCTGTGCGCTACAGTCGCCGGCGGCGGCACCAATCTGCACGATCCGCTCCTCGGTCTCATCGCCTTCGATCGCTCAGACACCAAAATCCCATTAGCAGTGCGGAGAGAAGCGATAGAACAACTGATAAAGGACAAACCACCCGATCTGGCGAACTCTCTCAAGAACATCGGACTTGCTCAAGACGATCGTAACTTGCGCCGTCTTATCAAGGAAGCTCTCGACAAGATAT
>CAZSNX010000477.1:0-4060 GCA_964607945.1 uncultured Candidatus Obscuribacterales bacterium | reverse complement strand
CACAACGCATCGATTTTGAGCCGTAATGGCATGGACCTGAGCATCCCGGTCAGTCATATCGCAATTACCGACAGCAGCGGCAAGACAAGCTCCTTTCTGACCGTGGTGTACATCGTTCAAGCCAGCACCGTACAACAAGCGCAGACGGAATTCGTCAGCACAGTCAGCCACGAGCTGAGAACGCCTTTGACCAGCATCAAAGGATTTGCCGATACGATTTTGCGCGCAGGCGATCGGCTCGATGTCAGCCAGCAGCGCCGTTATGTCGGCATCATCAAAGATCAGGCCGACCGACTGACGCGCCTGGTCGAAGACCTGCTGGCGGTATCGCGCCTGGAGTCCCGCAAGTTACAGCTGACTATCAGAGCGATCGATCTCAATGAAGCGGTGCAAAGAGTGCTGCGTAACCTCGCTGACAAGGCCAGGCAGCATCAGATCGTCACCAAAATACCGCCTGGGCTGCCGCCGGTTTGGGCTGATGCGGACCGCCTCGAACAGATATTGACCAACCTGGTCGACAATGCCGTCAAGTACTCGCCAGCGCGCACCACCGTCCAGGTTTCCGCACGCGATCTGGTGGATTCCAGCCCCGAAATGGTGGAAGTCTGCGTCTCGGATCAAGGAGTCGGCATCCCGCCGGAACATCTGCCGGAGATATTCAATAAATTCAGTCGGCTGGACAATCCACTGGTCAGGCAAACCGAAGGAACCGGCTTGGGACTCTATATTACGCGTTCGCTGGTGCTGGCACTGGGCGGGCAGATCTTGGTATCGAGCGGAAAGGAAGGCACAGTATTTACCGTACAGCTTCCCGCTGCCACGCTTGAAGAGCAAGCAGCAAGAGGGAGGGGCTAACGATGATCCTGCCTACTCCGGTGATTATCGTCATCCACCAAGCACGCTCGGCCGCCGACTATGCCTCGGTTTTGGAGAAAACCGGCGCGAAGGTTCATCCGGTGGCCTCCTTTGAAGAAGCCAACGAGCTGCTTTCATTCGTGCATCCCGACCTGGTTCTCTTGGCGGCCTGCATGCCAGAAGGCGACGGCCGCTTGTATTGCCAACAGATTCGAGCCACGCTCGTTCATCCAAGACCGGTATTGGTGCTGCTTCACAGTTCAGATGACGTCAATGAGCGGATTCGGTCTTTCCGCTACGGCGCCGACGACGTGTTGGGCGATCCAATCGACAAGAACGAGCTGGCAATCCGAGTTTTGGCCCACTTGCGCCGTCGGCAGGAAGAGCTTTCGAATCAGTTGACCCAACTGCCCGGTCCTAACATGATCAGGCGCATGCTGGAGCAATGCTTGGTTTCAGATAAGAGCTGGTCGGCACTTTCGGTCGACTTGAACAACCTGAGAATTTACAACGAGACCTACGGCGACTTGGCAGGCGATCAGTTGATTAAAGCGCTCGGAGCAATCTTGATGGGATTGACCGGAGACAATGATTTCGTCGGGCATCTCGAAGCCGATGACTTTTTGATGATTACACAACCGGAGCGGCGAGATGAACTGGCCGAGGCAATTTGCAAGCAGTTCTCGACAGTCAGCAAGCGTTTCTATCCGCCCGACGATATCGAGCGCGGCTATCTCGTTGCCACCGGACACGGCGGAATCCGGCGGCGAGTACCATTGATCTCGCTGTCAATCGGTATCGTATCAAGTACCAGCCGTCGATTCCAAAGCTACGTCGATGTGCTGACAACTTCGCGAGACTTCCGCTATGCCGCCAAGCAAAGACCGGGAAGCCACTGGCTGGGAGATCACGCTCAAGTGCTCGGCACATCCGGCTCTGAAACCCAACGCGCACGCATCCTTGTCGTCGAGCCGGATGGAGCGATGGCTTGCCTGTTGCAAGAGAACCTCTCACTGGAGGGCTATCTCGTGCAGGTGACCAGCTCAGCCGGCGACGCGCTCACAATTGCCCGAGACAACCCGCACCCAGACCTGATCTTGCTCGAATCAAACTTGTCAGACCGCCGCATGGACGGCTGGGAGCTCTGCCGTGCTCTCAAAGAAGACAAAGAGCTAAAGACGATTTGGGTCGTGATGGCAACATCCCATCCAGATCAGTTACTCGCGCTGGAATCCGGAGCCGACCTCTACTTACCTAAACCGTTCGACATGAACTCACTGCTGTCGGAAGTAAAGCATCTCTTGCGCTCCCAACTAAGAATTCCGGATCTGCATTAACAGCCTGATCAGGCGATGGTATTACTGCAGGTGAATACGGCGGCGCGCTACCTGCTCTTCAAATCGGTCAAAATCCAATCGACCGCCTCTTCGATGCTCTTAGCCGTAAAATCGGGCTCGACCGGCCATTGATAATTGCCGTCCAGAACATCACGACCGTAACCGGTCTCGACCAGAATTCCTTTCATACGGCAGTTACGGGCAAGCTCGACATCAGTCGATTTGTCACCAACCACATAGGCTCGACCGGCATCTAAATCCTGATGCTCGCGCAGCGCAACCTCGACCAATCCCGGCGACGGCTTTCGGCACTGACAATCAACCGCAAACGGAGGCACGTCACCATCTTTCAAATGAGGACAGTAATAAACCCCGTCCAGATGAGCGCCGGACGACTCCAGCAGTTCCACCAACCTTTGATTGAGCTTGAGAATATGCTCTTCGGGGTAATACCCTCTGGCCGCACCGGTCTGATTCGTCACCAACACGGCCGCCACACCGCTTTGATTGAGCCGCTTGACCGCGGCAGCAGCGCCGTCTATCAGGACGAGCTTTTCGAGATCGCGTATATAGCCGACCTCCTCGTTGAGCGTGCCATCACGATCGAGAAAGACGACAGGACGTTTACTATTGGCTGATAAAGTCATGCTGAGATTATAAAAGGAATTTATTACTATTTGCTACAGTCGCAATCTAAGTCATTCAAGAGCGGCTTGAATGGCTAATTTGCTTCGCGTCAAACCGGCTTCAAAGACTATCACAACCAACTTGTTCATGCTAGGATTTTGAACAGGCTTACGTCTCTATGATGGCGGGCACATGAGACTTCACGACGAAAACGCGTCGTTTCGCTTTAACCAGGACGGGCTCCGAAAATTCCTCGGAGACCTGGAATGCGAGATTATGGAATTGGTTTGGAAACAACAAAAGACCAAACCGACCTTAACCGTACGCGACATTTACGATTCACTCCGGCAAAGGCGCGAGATCGCCTACACAACTGTCATGACGACAATGGTGCGCCTGTCAGAAAAAGGGCTGCTCCGAATTGTAGACAAGGCCGGACTGGCGAATTGCTACACTCCGGTCGAGAATCGCGAAGAATTTCTCAAGAAAGCTGTTGCGATGGTCTTAAGTATCTTCCTGAAAGACTTCCCGGAAGAATCAGCCGCCTTTTTGACTCAAGCTAAATTAGACAAACTGGCCAAAGACAGCAAGCGCTCGCGCTAGAGACTGGTCGTACTAATCGTAAATCGGAAGCGTTGCTCAGCGCGGGGCGGCTCTAGCAGCCGCCCGTGAAGCTACAACCGAACGCAGAACAGGGCGGCTACGAGAGCCGCCCCAAACAAAGTCCTTCTCCGGTCCACATCACCGGCTTGACGAACACATCAAGAAGGCGGCGGATTCCTCCGGGTCTTGACGAGCAATCGATCTAGAGCCTTCGACTTTCATTGCGGTCGGATAACACAAACAAAAGGGCAAGACCGGAGTCTTGCCCTTTTCGATTTCATCTCAACAATCAGCTTACTGATTGTCTGGAACCGGAGCTCCCGGCGGCAATATGCCAGGGATCTTCTGGTTATGCTCGGCACGACCCGAAGTCATGTAACGCTCGTCGACCACAGTCGGTTCGACTTGCAACATGTTGGTATCGCGCGGACCTTCAACCTTGCTGATCTCTTCCGGCAGCTTCATCTGTCCCGGGTTACCCGGCAGAATGATCTCCGGACGAACCGCCACAATCAATTCGCTCTCGTTCTTGTTGAACGCCTTCGAACGATAGAGCGCACCGAGTACCGGCACTTCACCGATCAACGGAGTCTTGGTCAATTCACGTCCGCTGTTGGCAGATACCAAGCCCGAAATGA
>CAZSNX010000476.1:0-4069 GCA_964607945.1 uncultured Candidatus Obscuribacterales bacterium | reverse complement strand
TTCAGTACTTCCGCTCTCAAGACTTCGTCGACGATGTCACGATCTTCGGAAGGGCACTGCATCTGGTGGTGCCTGAGGAGTTAACCGTGGCATCTTTGTACGATCAGCTGGCATCGACGGACCTGCAAGTTTCGGAGATTCGCGAAATTCAACCCTCTCTGGAGGACGTCTTCGTGGCTCTTTCGGAGAGTGAGGAGAGCAGGCGCTTGGCAAAGAGTTCTGTGTAAGATCGGTTCCGGAGAGTCGCTAGCATGTGGCAATCGCTCGCAAATTGGCTCAATCAAACCTTCTGGGGCTGGCATGCGGTCATGGTCAAAGAATGGATTGAGATTCTGGATGACAAATTTACTCTCTTTGTCTTTCTGACGATTCCGATTATTCAGATGATCATTTACGGATACGGGGTCTCTTTCGAGGTGCGGCATGTCGATACGGTTTTGATGAATCTGGACAGGCGACCGCAGTCGCAGATTCTTTTAGATCAGCTCCTGTCGACCGAATACTTCCATATAACCAAGAATCTCTTTTCGCGTGAGGCGGTAATTCAAGAGATCGTTTCGGGCCGCGCACGAGCCGGCATCGTGATACCGCCGGATTTCTCTGATAAGTTGCAAGCCGGGCGGCCCGGTCAGGTTCAGGTTCTGATTGATGGATCAGACTCTACGATGGCTAATGCCGTTCAGAACGCCACCATCGCCGTAGGGCAAAACCGGTCGATTCAAATTCTTACAGAATTAGCGCATGCAAAAAAGCTCGAGCAACCGATTGAGATGCGACCGCGCATGCTCTTTAATCCTGATGTGCGCACGACCAACTTCATACTGCCTGGATTGGTCGGCTTCATGGCTCAGACAATTACTCTCTTTCTAACCGTCAATTCAATCGTTCGCGAGCGTGAAATTGGCACCTTGGAGCAACTGCTGGTGACACCGGTGAAACCGCTCGGTCTGATGATTGGAAAGCTTATTCCTTATTTGATCATTGGGTTCATCGGTACCAATCTGCTGCTTGCGGTTATGTGTGCAGTTTTTGGCGTACCTGTAAACGGCAACATTTTCCTTTTGGAAGGTTGCATATTCATTTTTGTTTTCGTGGCGCTGGCAATCGGCATCTTGATTTCAACTGCGGCGACCAATCAGGCGCAGGCGATGCACCTGGCGTCATTTGTGTTGATTCCTTCGGTTTTGCTCTCCGGATTCATTTTTCCGCGAGAGTCAATGCCGCTGGTGCTCAATTGGCTCGGTTATGCAATTCCGTTGACTTACTTCTTGCAGATTCAGCGCGGCATCGTCCTTCGCGGTGCAGGTTTTCCGGATCTGTGGCAATGGATTTTGCCGCTCTTGTGCTTTGGTTTTGTGCTGATCTACTTCAGTGTAAAGCGTTTTCGTACTACGGTGGGATAGAGATGGCTACTAAGATTGAGGATACCAAGGAACGGATAACGCAAGCAGCGCTTGGCGTGTTCTCTCGTAAAGGATATGCCAGTGCCACCACGCGTGAGATTGCGACCGAAGCAGGTGTCAATGAAGTCACTTTGTTTCGTCACTATGGAAGCAAGGAAAATCTTTTGAGTGCAGTTGTTGAGCGCTTTTCGGTGTTGCCGATTATTGAGGAGACTCTCGACAAAGAACTGGTCGGTGAATTTAGGGTTGACCTCAAGACGATTGCCAGGCATATTCTGGCTGCCTGGGAAGAGCGCAAGCAGCTGATCATGATAATGATGCTGGAGGCTCAACAGCATCCCGAAGAGATCGGATTGTTGAAACAGGTTCCGATCTTGCTAAGAGAGCGGCTTGCGCGCTATCTTCAGTCGCAGGCGGAACAAGGGAAGCTGAAGGACCTTCATTTAGATGCTTCGGCCCAGGTTTTCTTGAGCGGATTGTTTGCCTACTTCCTGACCTTCAATCTTTTCGGACCGCGCTTTCATCCTTACACTACCGATCAGTATGTGGACAACCTGATTGAGATCTTCATGAACGGCATTACTACAGATGAATAGTTGTTCCGTCAGTCATCGCGCGTAGTATTAGCCTCCCAGTAAACGGGCCATGGCAATCGCTTCTTCAGCCGGGCTGGCAATGGTTGCTTGGCGGTCCGACAAGAATTTGGTAAGCGCATCTTGAGACGGCGCATAGCTGAACTTCTTGCCGCAAGGGAGAAGCTCTCCCATCGACACGACTCCAATTACCTCCGCCTTTTCATTGAGCACCGGACCACCCGATTGACCGGGCCGGGTATGAATGGACAGCTTTAGCTCACTTTGAGGAAACGCCGGTGCCCACGATCTGACTCTCAAGTATGGCTCGGCATATGTGCCGGGAGATACAACCGGATTTCCCCTTGATTCCAGAGGAAATCCAATTGCCAGCACCTTCGCGCCTGTTTCAGGTTGCTGGCCGATTTTCAAATATGACTTTGGCACAACTTGGTCGGCCACTTTCAACATGGCTAGGTCTTTGTGAGCATCAATCGCTACCACGTAGGCGCTCAGTCTTTTCCCTGATGCCAGAGTGAGCACCTGGCGTTCACCTAGTCCTCCTACTACGTGTGCGGCTGTCAATGCCGTCCCGCGATCGTCTATGAAGAAGCCGGTGCCTTCGCTTGTCTTGAGAAGATTTTTGGGGCAAAACTCTGTTCGTTTGATCCTGAAGACTGCTTCGGCGGCATTATCGTAAACGGCACCGACTTGTCTGTCTTTATCCAGATTAATTCTGTTCTTGCCGAACAGTCGTTCGGAGAAGGTCCAGCCCTCGCCTTCCTTTAGCGCAAGAACACTGCGAGATCCCATAAATGCGGCTTTGTGACCGATGATGCCGCCGGTCATCATGACCGCACCGTCGACCACAGTGCTGCCCAGGCAGTCCTGCATTACGGCGACGTTTTGTCTGTAGTTGGTTGGGCTTTCCGCTGTGTCTTTGACTGCCAGCGCAATTCTCCTTAAGTTGGTCCCAACATCGGCCGCAAAGGAAGTTCCCATCTCGGCTGCCAACAACTTTGCGGCTGTACCGAGCAAGCCGCGCGTCGGCAGCAGTCGAGCCATTGCTACTCCGACACAGACCGAGGCTGCAAATTTTACCGACGTCTGACCGGGATGTTCGACAAATGCCTTCTGAGCCGCTGCGTTCACACCCAGGATGCTGTCTTGAATCAGCTGGCATTCCCGTCGCAGTTTTTCGCCCAGGCTATCCGGCTGTTGCGGAGCTTGAGCATTATGCATGATTTGAGTGTCTAAAGATTCCATGGATGATCCAGCCGTCATTCGATCAGTTGTCATCCAGCCCGCCTAAATAGTAAATCGATTTGCCTGCCGGTCAATTGGGGAAACTACGGCGGCAGTCTTGTTTGTTAGTTGTAAGCGCCTACTTGGTATATCGAGTTACGGGCGGTTGTCGGGCGCACTTACTTTATGAAGTCTGCTGAGAAGTGGGAGTCTTTGAGCGTAGCCGGTTATGAGGCTTTGCAGCGAGCCGATTATCAGGCGGCTTTCGAACTATTCAAGCAGGCGTTGCCCAGAGCGAAGAGATATGGGACATCCGATGAGAGATTGGCCTATACGATTCGCAGTTTGGGAATTTGCCGAGTGATGTGCGGCGCTCATGCAGAAGGGGCTAAGCTGCTCAATCGCGCTCTACAAATGTATACCGGCATCGTGGGCTCCCTGCACCAGGAAGTTGGCCGAGCGCTTAGTTGGCTCGCCTATTGCCGGAGCCTGTCGGCGGATTTTTCTGCCGCTGAGCACTATTATCGACGAGCCTTGGATGTTTATCTTGCAATTGAAAAGGAAAGTCCGGTCAAATCTCTTGAAATGACCAGAGCGATCGGTGACTGTCTCTTGCGACTGGGAAGGCATCGCGATGTGATTGCCAACTATAAACTGGCAGTAGAGCTTCTCAAACGGGTTGAAGGTTCTGAATGGGTCGCTTACATCGCCAAGGGTTTGATCGCTGCTCAATCATCAATGCCGCCGGGACTGAAGGGAAGGGCAGATCGGTTGCTCGAACAGGTGTTTGTAATCGGGCAACGACGCTTCAAGCAGCTGAGACCGCCTAATGCTCGAAAGATGGAGCAT
>CAZSNX010000475.1:223-4084 GCA_964607945.1 uncultured Candidatus Obscuribacterales bacterium | reverse complement strand
TGCAATTACGCATTCCGGAATCGGCAATGCCTGGAGAACCGGAGCTCGATATTGCGTTGCAGGCACTTGCAAGAACTATGCATACGGAACTGCCGGACTATCACGAGAAATGAGGACAGTCGATCAGCAGGAGGAAACAGAGCTAATTCTCTCTCCTTGTGCGCGACGAGCGCTCTATAGACACTTCCTCCATGCGTTTTTCAGTCCAACGCATAAAGATTCGTGTTCTCCTGAACAGTCGTATCGCCTTCTCAAGAGATTCTTCTTGCTGTCCGCACGCCTGCGTTGATTGCTTGCATTTTGCCAGAACCGGCACCAGGACTTGAATTTCTTTGCTCGCTTGCTCCAAATCATTCAAATATTTTGCGCGTTCGGAAACCATCTCATCATATTCGGAGGAAAGCGCCTTACTATCGAGCTGGCTCGCAGCTACCTTGTTCGGATAAGGATCGAATGCCAGATTCAACAAAGTAGTAGATTGCGCCATTTTCTCGGGCAATTTGTGCCTTGCTTCCTCCTCCAGGGCTGCGAGCTGGCTTCTATCTATACAGATCAGCCATTCCGGCAATTCGGGATTCCAGGGATCTTTCAAATAGAGCTGTGCAGCTTGTTCGGGTGCCAACTGCTGTGCAATCGCCAGCTGTGGTGCTAACGACGCGACTAGTGCAATCAGAGCGATAACACCAAATTGCATTCGCACCGGCAAGAAACGATACTTAGATATTAAAATAGTAGCCTTATCCATTTCACTTCTCGAAGTCTGCAAAACGATCGTGCGCAATCCGAAGGTGGATGCGAGTGACTTCATAATACTAGAAAGACTGAAGGCATGGCTCGAATTCTATTTATCGCAGAGCGACTTCCCCCAGACATCGGGGGATTAGCCGCTAGCGGCGGGCGTATTTCCAGATCTCTGGTTGAAGCCGGATACGAAGTAGACGTTATTGCCTGGAGTCGATTGATCGACGGCGGGAGGGTGCAAGAACAGCAAACAGATCTTCCCGGGTTGCGCATTTTCCGCATCGGACAGTTTCGCCAGTGGGATATGACTCTGCCTGCCACCATCAACATGATCGATTGGCTGATGAGCCAGGTCTCCTATGATTTGGTTTGGGGACACTACCTGTTTCCAGCTGGTTTCTTGGCAGCCTGGGTAGGGCAATTGCGAAACTTACATACTCTCGTAAGCATTCGAGGCAATGATCTGGACAAGGAAATGTTTCCGCCTGGTGACTTCGCCAGGCTGCAGTGGACACTCCAACATTCAACTCGCGTGACAGCTGTCAGCAATGATATGGCCAGCAAGGTCGAAGCTCTGTCGGGACGGAAAGATACGATTGTATTGCCAAACTGCGTTGACAGTAACATCTTTACACCAGGTCCAGCGAAGGAAGGTCTGCGTGAACAGCTGGGCATCGCTGCTAATGAAATAGTGCTTGGATTCAGCGGTGAATTGCGTGAGAAGAAGGGAACTCCTTTCTTGCTGAAAGCACTTTGCGAAGTGAGGCTAGGGCGACCGGCTTGTCTATTGATAATTGGCGATATAAGAGCTCAGCAGAATACAGCTGTACAAATTTTTTCAGCAGAGCATCCGGAAGACTTCGCTCGAGTAATCGTTACCAAGCATCTTTCAAATGCTGAAGATGTCGCCGAACACCTGCGCATCTGCGACTTCTATCTTCAACCATCGCTCTTTGAGGGAATGCCGAACGCACTCCTTGAAGCAATGGCGTGCGGTCGCACTTGCATAGCCAGTGATGCAGGCGGAATTCCGGAGATTGTTCAACACGGTGTCAACGGTTTTATTCTCCCGAGGGCTCATCTCGACCAGCTCGGAACCGCAGTTGAAGAAGCCATCCTACTTGATGCATCCTTAAAGACAAGCATTGGAGAGAGTGCTCGTGCTACGATCCTTACTCATTTTGATTTAAGAAGAGAGCGTCAGCTATTGACTGAGACTGTTTCACCACTGCTTAAGATTGAGCGGTAGTGAGCGTTTAGCTGCTCGCAGGCTCTATGCCAGGAGAAACTGTTTTCGATAGTCTTCCTGGCTTCTATTGTCATACCACGTGCTTGCTGATAGTTATGACGCAGGAGAATGAGCGCTGCTTTCCAGGTCTGAACGGAGCCGCACTTCGCCAAAATTGCAGTTCCACTGCCAGCAATCTCCCTTACTACTTCCAGGTCGCTGGCGACAACCGGCCTGCCTGATGACATTCCTTCAAGCACCTTCAGAGGACAACATCCTTGCTCTAGATTCCGATCATTAGCCGTGAGTGGCGCGATAATAGCGTGTGCTTTATGGATCTCAGAAACGAGTTCCCTTTGAGGCATGGGCCCGAGGATTCTTACTCTCTGAAGAATTCCAAGCTTATTGGCCAACTCGCTTAGCGCTCGAAATTGATGATCGCTGCCCGGCCCAACCACAGTCAGATGTACTGACATCTCAGTGATCAGCGCTGCTACTACCCGCAGTGCGAATTCAATTCCTTGCCAGGGCGACAGGGTCCCAAAGTAGATCAGTTTAAATGTTTCCTCATCGCCTAGTGGCACCATTTCAGGACAAAATTCAAATACATCTGTCTGCACTCCGTTGGGAATTACGGCAATTTTCCCGTTGGGTACTCCGCGTGATACCAGATATCTCTCACTGACAGCACATGTTGTTACGACAAGGTCGGCTGCATCTAAACACAATTGTTCTTGTGCGAATAATTTACTCAATAGTATGTTGTCGTCGGCTACTTTCGGATAGCGATACTTTAATTCGACAGACGGCAATCCGTTAACTTCGTAGATCAATGCTTTGCAGTATCTACTCTTGTCTCTTGCGATCCAGAATCCTTCGTAGGGTGAGCGAATCTGAATCACATCGAAGCGTCTATTGTTCATCCACGCTGACATCATGCGTCGGAAGTTCATAACCCGTGTAATTACGTCATCGCCTGGCGCTGGAATCTCGACTTGCTCTATCTGCGGACTGAGCGCGGACGTTCTTAGATGTCCGTCTTGCGAAATAGTTGCAAGCTGCAAATGTCCAAATTCTGTTGCAATCCCGCGCGCGAACTGTTCGATATGGACTGCCGCTCCCTTTGGACCAGGAACCGCATCGAATGCAGCGTACAGGAGAGCGCTTGGATTCTTGCGAACGTTTAACATTGGTGCAATACTATATCATGGACATCTCAGATGCTTTGGAATTGCTATGCCGGAAGTTGCCCACTCTGACAATGTAATCAAAGAGATAGCAAAAGATCGCAAGTACGAGCGAACTGACACTACAGATGTTCTTGCAGATCATGTGGCAAAGATTGCTGGGTTCGATAAATTCGTGCGAGGGAAACTCACCCTCTTCTTCGTGCTGGGTGCGCTCTCCTTAGTAGGTGGATTTGTCTGGTTTGGGCTTAAGTTGTCCAGCCAATTAGATGTAGTGGCCTGGCTATTGCTGGCCGCCGGAGTGTTCGGCATAGTTAAAGGTTTTATGTGGTGGGGTCGTGATATTCCCGATGAACGACATGAGCTGGCCGGCAAATTGATCGATCTCATAGCTCGAGATAGCGCTCCAGACGCAGCTGTCGCTTTGAAGTTGGGTCTTAGCTCCGTAAATTCGAGCGAACATCGAATTACAGACCCTAAGGTCGCAGTACGCTCGGACAGAAATTACTATCAGGCAGAATGGTTGCAACTGCGCGGTCGATTGGCAGATAAGACACGGTATCTGCTCAGCGTGACCGAGGTGCTTCAGGTCAAACATCGAAAGTCCAAACAAAAGCCAAAGGGATTCACAATTACGTTGGTGCTTGCCTATCCTCCCAAACGCTACGGTGCGGCCAAGCAGCTAGAACAGCATTTTGCCGGCAA
>CAZSNX010000475.1:0-213 GCA_964607945.1 uncultured Candidatus Obscuribacterales bacterium | reverse complement strand
GGAGTTTCAGTGAAGTCAATGCGTGTCTCAGAAAGAATTTTGCGACTGACAGTCAAGCACCCACCTGGTGGAGTGATGATCGGGGGCGAAAAGCTGTCAAACAAGCTCTACCAAACAATTGCCATGATGTTGCTAAGCGCATACCAATTATTGAATGCGGGTCGAGCGATCGAAAAGGCTTCAAAAGGATCTTCAGGAGGCTAAAGTGTCGAA
>CAZSNX010000474.1:0-4095 GCA_964607945.1 uncultured Candidatus Obscuribacterales bacterium | reverse complement strand
CCGGCAGCTAGTAGTAAGACCAGCACCACGTCGCGCTCGGCACCCCAAACCCCGTTTCAGCGCATCGTTATGAAGCTTGACCCGGTTGTCGCCAGGACCAAGCTCGACGTAGAAGCGTGCAAGGAGGTCGTAAAAAGAGTAGCGACCGGACAGGAAGTAAAATTTCAAGAAATTAGAGAGCAGCTGGCTCAAAAACCGGCGAAGTACATTGAGAACTACAAGAGAGCCTCTAGTTGCTCAATCCAGTGGGAAGACATGACCGGCACTGATGAGTTTCGGCTGTGCCAACAATGCAAACTCTATGTTTATGACTTCAAGGATATGAATTATGAAGAGGCTTGCCTCTCAGTTTTCAAAAGGGAGGCAAAAAGTGACGTTCAACTCTGGAAGCGATCAGACGGCAAATTCCTAACGGTAGACTGCCCGGAGGGAGTCAAGAAGAAGCGCACTAAAGTAATGATGTGGGTGGGTTCTGCGCTTGCCGTTATGGTCATAGTGGCGCTGTTTATGCTGGTGCCGCACCCGCAGCCAACGACAACCGTCAGCGGGCCTGCGCCATCAGCCGTAGCGGACACACAACAAGATAAAGTGATCAACAAGGCGCTCGAAAAACAAATTGACGCCCCATCGTCTACACCGGTATATGGCACTCCAGAGGGATGGGACCAACCGGTCGACAGCACTGCCGAAAAGACCGCCAACGATAGAGCCTTAGAAGAAAGCTCTTCCGCTCAACAGAACTCGAACAGCTCTGATGAACCTCCAATTTACTTGCCCCCAGGCACCAGCGGCACGGACAGTAGCTTCAATACACCAGATATCTCTCAGCCAACTCCGGTCACCACGCCGACAAATACCCCCATCCAAGAGTCTCAATCCGCTCCTGCGGCGCAGCCATCGGCGCCCAGTCAAGACCCCCCTTCGACCGCTCAACCCGTGTCCGCACCTGCTTCCTATAGACCGCCCGGAGTCTATTACGCACCGGCCGGTGGTGAATCAGGTTCAAAACGATGATGGTCAAATGTGACTGCTTATCCGTTGCAACAAATTCGCAGCAATGAGTGGGTATCGTAGATGCGACAGCCGGGCAAGAACTTTGCAAATCAAATCTTACTGTTACTAACGGCATCAGAAGGTTAAACGAGTGCAGCAGGTTCTATTACACGGCAAGTCAATCGGATTTGAAGCATGGTGTAAGACAGGAGGAAGGCATGAGAAGTCGAAGTAGTCGTGGAGCAGTATTGGGAATAGTCGTCGCCTCAGCATTGGTCCTGGTTGTTCTGGGATTGGGATTTTTCTTCCTGACGCGTTTCCTCGGTGGTGGAATCGAGCTGCAAAACGCTCATGACTCCGGCATGCTTGCAGTCGCGAAAAGAGCTCCAATCGTTTCGGTCAGGCTAGCACCAGGCGACCAATCGACTATCTTCGGACCGGTCCTGGGAGATAGCGCCGGAACACCAGGCACCACCGTCACACTCCCGCAATACAACCAACTTTATGCCTACACATACCTGGTTCAGCGGCTTGCCAACCAGGATAGCTCCAGTGGAAGTCAAAGACGCAATGCCGAGAGGACAACCCAGGCGCTCTACCAGGTAGCCAGAAACTTGGATCGGGAATTGAAGCAGCAAGGACAGGATAGAAGCCTGCTAGCTGAGTGCAGTACATTCAGCAGGCAAAATTCAATGCGCATGCTCAAGTCTGACGATCGAGTAAACACCAACCGAGACCTAAATTCAGAAGATTTCAGGGCCTCATATCTAGACCGGCAAGATGGATTGACTCAAATCAAGGTCAGCGATGAACTGCTCGGAGAAGCAATCAACCCTAACGATACGGCCTTAGGTGTGGACAACGTGCGCTACTTGCGTGGTTACCAACCAAGTGCTTACAGCCAAAGTCTTTCTGGAATTCAAGGCGCAGTCGTAAATCCCGACCGACAGCCTCGATTAACTTCCAATTCGGTCTTCGAGCAGTCTCAGCGAGTAGCTGGTTTTCCTTCAAACATCCCGGTGCCTCCAAACGGCTTTCGCTCAGACACAGCAGTCTCGAATGTGGTTGAGAAGAACAACGTCAACACCGAAGTTCGAAGCAGCTCAATTGTCGGACTTGCCCCAAGTGTGCAAGGGTTTCCACCAGTGCCCGCATTGGTCAGAGAAGGTTACCTTCACTTCCGCAACGCCCCACCACCAAACAGTGGACAGGCGGGATTGACACACCCTGCTGTAACCGTCGAATACAACAGCATACCTAACTACACCAATCTCAAAGACGTCGACTTCAGCGTTCGATATCAACCCGTCATCTTGAGCGCCATACCGGGATTTGCAATAGTTACGGGCAGCGGTGGAATCCCGATCGGACTATTTTCTACCCGCACAAAACCACTTCAGGCACTTTGGACCGTCCAATGGATTGCCCATAATAAAGACCCGGAAAACGTTCCGGCACCGTTTGGCCCACCCCCAGCAGGAGATTTTGGTCTTCCCGAAGTGATATTTCCAAATCAGGGAGCATGGCGAGCTTATGCCTCGCAGATGAGAGGCTTTGTGGGAGCGGCAGGCCGGACAAGCGACATTGCGGTTGCATTCTACTTCAGCGACACTGATTTCTATTTTGCCGCGCCAGCAGATGTAATACTTGCTCCTTATCGCAATTTCGTGGTCAATGTTTTCGGCCGCAATGTTAGAAGCTGCGCGGTAACATACTCCGGCGGCGGGTTGCTCACCGCCGGAGAGTACTACAAAGCCGAGGCTCTTGACCAGTATCGTCAGTGTGTTGCAAACTTCGGCAACATTCAACGCGCTCGACTATCTCAGCCGATTCAATTAAATTTGGCAACCGGCATGCGCAGCTGGGGAGACACTTTGTACTTCAACCAGGGCAGAAGTCCTAGGAAAGTCTTGGGTATCCCTGGGGCACAAGGTAGCGTAGTCAGTAACGCGTTTCGCTTTACTCGTCCAGCCAGTCCGAGCTTGATTGAATTGCTTCAACAGGCCGGGCAGGAAACTCTAATCGCTCCTACCAGAAGCACAAATAGTCTCGCATACAGACTCTATCTGACAGCACCGGAAAAACTCAGCGTGGCAAGGTGCGCATCGTTCTTGAGCAATCCGGCAAACACCATTGACTTGGGCGATGACAGGTATGCTTATTTCAATGAGCGGACAGGCAGACTCGTCTGGTCAAGCACTCCTCCGACACGCTGGGGAAGAGGCCTAGCTGACGGCGGTCAACGAAATCCGGCAGGCAACTTTCCGAAAGATCCGGCTAATCCCAATCTGCCACTGGATATGAATACCTACCTGCTGAACCCTTCACCGGAAGCAGACTACAACACTAACTCGACGAGAAGACCAGTCGCTGACCGAAACCAGGCCACCGGGATTGCAGGCAGAATCAATCAGATCGTACCGAAAGAAGGTTTTGCCGGCAGTCGAACGGACTGGGGAGTCACCAACAGGTTGTTTGACGCACGCTCAACCGTTAGACCACGAGAAGGACGCTTAGGTCAGAACGAAGCGAGAGTAAAAATGCTGTGGGAGGTCATCTACAACTACGGCAGCGGGATTAACGGCAATCTATCGGATGTCTACTTTCAAGAGCGCCTGCAAGACACAACTGGAAGACCGGTGCGCTATCAATTCCCACTTTAGCGGCTGACACTCCGAACCAACGCAGATAAGCACCGAGGTACGCATATGATATGGCATGACTTTCACACTCACCAGGTGATTGCGATTTCGAGACTTGCACTGGCCATATGGACTTCAAGCAAGCGCTCTCGGTCTTGGTACTGGTCGCAGTGTTTAGCTGCCTGCTTGGTTTAGTCTACGGGCTGGTCGGTGTGCCATGACCGAAAGTCGTAGTTAAATAGAGTCCTCACTACATACCCCAGTTACTTCTTCTTCGCTTTCTTCATCTCCTTCAGGTGGGCGCGCATGGCATCTATCCGTTCTTGAGGCATAGGATGGGTCGAAAATAGCGCAAGCATTTTATTGTTGGAGCTTAAGTCTAATTTTTCGAGCCGCTCGAGAAAGCGCAGCAATCCGTCAGAGGAAAATCCGGACTTAACCAGAAGCTCTACGCCGGTAA
>CAZSNX010000473.1:0-4101 GCA_964607945.1 uncultured Candidatus Obscuribacterales bacterium | reverse complement strand
CGAAGAAACCAGTATGCCGCCACGATCAGAAGTCCTACGACTGCCAACGCAAGGAGGATGCTAAGCATCATTTGCATGAGTGCTCCTTTCTCGAATGACAATTTGCGATTTTTTATGCGATTTAAGACTGATTAGCCAGCCGATGACCTGTGGTTGAACTTGATAGGAACTGTTCAAAGCCTATAGAGACGGAGATTGAACGATCAAGGGCCAGGTCTGTCGATTAGGTGAAGAGAATTTAGAAGACGGCTCCAAGAACAGTAGAGCTGCGCTAGCTTTCGACTCTGAATTCCCTGTCATGCACAAGAAATCCACTGTCGTACTTGCTTTGAGCCAACACCTCTTGACAGCTGTAACATTCCAGCGGTTTGCTCTTAGTGCACCAATTGCCGTAGATTGAACACGCCACTTTAAAACTTCTCTCTGCGCTCAGTCGAGGAATTCTCCGCCCAAATAGCCTTAGGCACCAAGCCAAACAACAGCAAACAAGTCAACCGCTCGCAAAGAGCTGAGAAGGAGCACCATGAAAGTCCTGATCAACACCGCAATGGCAGATGCATACGGTGCCGGATTCGAGTACGTGTCCGGCGAGCTCGTCAGTCAACACAACAATCTCACGGCCTATCACAAGCACCCCAAGCTCCCGCTGGCGCCGGGGATGTACACCGACGACACGCAAATGTCGCTGGCGATTGCCGAGCTTATCGTATCCGGCGCCGCCTGGACGAAAGAGAATCTCGCCGAGGCCTTCGTCAACGTGTTCAAGCGCGACCCGCGCCAAGGATACGCCGGCGGATTCTACAAATTCCTCTGCTCGGTCGGCAGCGGCCAAGAGTTCCTCGCGCGGATCAAGCCCGACAGCGACAAGAGTGGAGCCGCAATGCGAGCCGTCGTCATCGGCGTCTACCCGACTGTCGATGAGGTCAAACAAAAGTCGGCGCTCCAGGCGGCAGTCACTCACAACACCGTCGATGGTATCAATGCCGCCGTCGCAGCCGCCTTGACAGGCCACTACTTCCTCTACAAGTTGGGAGCGAAAGCTAACCTCGGAACCTTTCTGGAACAGCACGTTGTCGGGCAGTGGTCGGCACCATGGGTCGGCAAAGTCGGGGAGAAAGGCTGGATGAGCGTGCGCGCTGCTATTACAGCCCTGGTCTCCGCCACGAGCATGTCCGAGTTGCTGCAAGCCTGCGTCGCCTTCACCGGCGATGTCGACACGGTAGCAGCGATCGCGCTGGGAGCGGCTTCCGCCTGCGACGAGATCGCGCAAGATCTGCCCGATTTCTTGAACAGCGGGCTGGAGAACGGGCCATTCGGACGCGACTATCTGACGGCGCTCGACGCGAAACTGGCCGAACGCTTTGCAGCACTGGCCGGTCTGCGGTCTTCCGCAACCGGCCAATCGAGCTGACAGCCGCCAACTACTGCCCACCGCGCTAGGTCGAGCCTAGTCGTCGGCCAAACAAATCTCCGGTCGAGGCAAATGACAGAACTGTCCTTCCTCCCACTATGCCGGAGCTGGCTGCCAGTGGCAAGCGGCTTCGGCACGCGTCCATCGAGTCGCCAGATCAGTCCGAATACATGGCGTACTTCACCGGCAGGAAACCAGCTCAATGGGCTGACTTCCTGCTTGCAACAACTCTCCTCAATTGAAAGGACGTGTCCGATGGCTGTAAGTTTGTACAAGAACTACGACGAACAGCGCAATCAAGCCCGCAAACAGGACGACACCTTGAAGCGAGCATCGATCGCACACCTGGCAGTCATTCGTCGCGCCAAGTCCCTCGGCCGGCGCGACGACCAGGCCGCGCACCAGTACCAGCTGAGCAAGCTGCTGCTCGAGCGAGGCAAGACGGTCGATGCCGTCAAGCGTCCGACGTACTACAACAACGCCGAGCACCACCTCGGCCAGGCAATCGCTTACTACAGCCAGTCAGCCGGCACCCATCACAACGAGCTGGCCGATTGCTATGTCATCCGAGCTCGCCTCAAGACCGCTCAACTGGAGCTCGGCGATGCCGAACTCGATCTCGACCGCGCCCTCCTCACGATGGCATGTGCCATCTCGGCTTGCCCGGGCGTGTTGCGAAAGAATCTCCTGGCGGCTGCCGGAGAGCTCTGCGAAGCTCATATTCGCAACGGACAGATCGAAAAGTCCAGAATGCTGCTTAGCCGATGGTTCTGATGCACCACGCTTGCAGGCAGCAGCAGCGCCTTTGCCGTTGAGTCCGAGCCGTGCCAGAGAAACGGCGTCCATACACAAAAGGGAGGCAGCAGTGAAGAAAGTTCGCTGTCTCTTCCCTTTTGATGAATTTATACTACTTTTTTTAGTATTTCAGGTTCAGAGATACATGTCCGGAGAGTACAGACAATGCCATGGAAGCATGTATGGATTTCCGCTTGCCTGTCCAGCCGGATAGAAGGATGCGGGCGGGACTCCCGCGCCCCAGGATGTTTGCCGTGAGGCAGATCGAAAGTGCTGCTTTGTTCTGTCGGAGCGGCTCTCGCAGCCGCCCCCTTTACAATCTCCAGATGCAGCTTACGTCGTCTCCAGGAAACTCGTAAGGAGTTGATGAAAGTGGTGGACACCCTTTTCATGCTGAGGCGAATATCTGCCGCGGCTATAGAAATGCGACTTCATTCCTTTTTGCACTTTCTCGACGATATCCTCGTCTTCGCGTTCGGTTCTGTCCACGTTGGCACCGGCCCCAATATCCAATTTTGAGCGGTCCCAAACATAAGTGTAATAGCAAATCTTTGAGCGATTAACCGCCAATGGCACAACGACGTTGATAGATGCTCCCCAAGGATAGAAATTGAACATCATGTTGGGGAACAGCCAGTAGTAGTAGGCGGCGATTAACTGTCCATAATCCGGCGACGACTTCGGAATGTCGAAAGCATCACCCGGGCTGGCCGCAATGCCGATCTGAAGATTAGCGTAACGATAGAGCTCGTACCGATAGTCCTTCACATCTAGAGCTGCAGCCAATGCTGGATGCACGTAGGGAATGTGGAATCCTTCCAGATAGTTCTCGCAATAGAGAGCCCAGTTAGCTTGAACGATATAGTCGCGAGAGAGCGCTGGGTCAAAGACGAATTGATCGAAAGGCATCCACGCCAAACGCTCCTGCATTTCGCCTACCAGCTCGCTGAAGTCGAAAGCCGGACTAATCGAGGCGAACATGAACTTTCCAAGCGTGCCGAATGGAACATGCGTAAGATCGTCGGCAGCTGAGGGAAAGTCGGCCGCGCCCTCGAAACCGGGCGTGGAAGAGAAGCAGCCGTCGAGCCCGAATCGTCGTCCGTGATACCGGCAGCGCAAAGATTGAACGTGGCACTCGCCCTCAATCAACAGATTGCCTCTGTGCGTGCAAACATTCGAAAGGCAATGCAGCTTGTCCGCATCATCACGAGTGATCAACAACGGCTCGTCTATGTATCCTTCAAGCAGAGTCCAGGGCAGCGCTTGTCCCGGCACACGCACTCTGTCCGCGTCCGACATGTACTGCCAACTCTTAGCAAAGATCTTTTCTTTGGCTAATTCGAAGTACTTGGAGTCCGCATAAAAAGAGCTCGGCAAAGTTTGCGCCTTGCTTATGTCCGTATCGATGATCCTCGTGTCAGTAGGCATGCTCTCTCCTTCGCCCAGAAGTAAGCCAGAATTTCTTGACCGGCCGCGACGAAGTTTCAAGGCATGGCGCGGTTTTGCTGAAGACGGAATGGAATATGGGCACAATTGTTTTTTCTGCACCATGGATGGTATCAACCTCATGCGATTTCAGAAAGGTCGAGTTCCAGCCACTCAGGATCTCGCTCAAGCAAGTCATTGGCGTCACACGTGGCGAGGCTGTGCTACAGATCGTCGCAACCGCGGAAGCACCGACGCTCCTTTACCCTTGATCCGGCCTGAAATTGTCGCCCAAGTGGTATGCAAATGACATTAGTTTTCTATTATTGGGGCAGACTGGTATCCGCTTTTGTCTTGAAGAGAGCAAAGAGATATCGATAGGCTCTGATTGTTCGAACTTACAACCTCAAAGAGCATTAGAGGTCATATCTCTTAACCAGGCTGGTAGTGAATCTTGACGTAATCAAGGG
>CAZSNX010000472.1:0-4125 GCA_964607945.1 uncultured Candidatus Obscuribacterales bacterium | reverse complement strand
GGCTCTGGCAGCCGCCCGTTGCGAGTCTATACAGAAACTCCAGGGCGGCTGCCAGAGCCGCCCCTACAGCAGCCAACAACCGATTCCGAAATCAACGGGATACACAATGAAATCGCGATGCACACCTTCGCTCACTAGCTACGCATGCTCTCCGTGAAATTACGGTGCACGGCTTCGCTTACAACTGGCCTATGCTCCTTGCGAAACTACGCTGCGCGGCTTCGCTTACAACTTGCACGAACTCCCTGTGAAATTACGATGCGCGGCTTCGCTTACAACTTGCACGAGCTCCTTGCGAAACTACGCTGCGCGGCTTCGCTTACAACTTGCACGAGCTCCTTGCGAAACTACGCTGCACGGCTTCGCTTAAGTTTCATCTCAACCTTGATGCAATTACGAAATTGAGCTGCGCACGCAAGACCGAAATCAATCGACCTCACGACTTGTGTCACTTTTTCAGTGTGGTTGAAATTACGATGCACAATTTCGCAACCAGCCCGATTGTTGACTGCGAACAATACGAAAACAGATTGCGCTATCACAAGGACTGCAGACTCAGGGGTGTTTTTACCAACTTAAGCTCTACTAGCGGTATCCAAGCAAACATTGTTTGATTGGTGGAGAAGCAGAGTCATTGCACCGCGAGCGATGCACAGTACTACAGTACCTCCGACATCATGCTCAAATGTCTCATTGCAATAGTTACTCACTTTTAACTAAGGTCTTACTAATCGTGCCCTGTTAGAAACTCGGAACAGAGAAACACACACAGACTCGCCAAACACCCACGAGTATCCGCATCGCTCACAGTGGCATTGACCACGCGGTAGCCAACAGCAAGAAGAAAGGAATCCACCATGTGCGAAACCATGCCATGTGCTTCTTTCGGACCTACGCTCGCGCTCCTTCTCTGGAACCTCTTGATCACCGTCGCAGCGACGATGGTGCTGAGCTTTGCCGCTGCAATCGTGGCATCCATCGTCCTTGAACGAACTACTTCCGGAAAGACCACAGGCAGCGTAAAGGAAGAACTCCTTCAACAAGAGGCACTTACAAGTCTCTTGGCAATCGTGCTGACCCTGCTCTCTCTGCCCTGGTGCATGGGCTGGGTTTCGACACTAAGCGTGTGTACGTCCATCGTTTGCCTGGTGACTTTCACCTTTCGATTCGGCTATTCGAAGTACATCTCCCGAGCAGCAATGTTGGTTCCGCGCAGGGTATCCAACCACATCGTTCGGCTTTTAGACTTCATCAGACGTTACATTGCGTGCTTGCTCAACTGGTGCAATCAGAGTCACGTTCGGGACCTAACCTGTTTGAAGGAACTTCTTGGTCTTCCGCCGGAAGAAAAGGAGAAGCGTTTCCAGTTGATTTGCAAGCTCGGTGACACTATTCGGGAGATGCAACGCGAGCTGCAACTCTTGAAGGAAAGCGACAAAGCTCGCAAGAATTTTCGCGAGCGAGTCGATCCATTGTCCCAACTTCCGGAGTTCACTGCCGCCGTTCAGCCAGCTCTCAATGAGGCGCTACAGGAGCACGACAAGGTTGTGAACAGTACCGCGAGTTGCACTCTCATGTGCGCACAGTACAACCGTGTGAGATTTCTATCGACACCCTGCTTGCCGAAGCCCAGTCAGCATCCAAAGAGGCTCTGCAGGTGTTCGAGAGTCTACTTTAGCGACTTCGACAAAGCAGCTCAGGCAAGTGGTCAGAGCTGCTTTGTCTCACCTTCTTTCAGGAGAACGCGATGTTCAATGCACTCAAGAGTGTGCTTTCCTCAGTCATCAATCCGACCATCAGGCTAAACAGCGACTTTCCCTGGACCATCGGCAAGGTGCTGAAGGTCGCAGCCGGCGCCGAGTTCTACTTCATCTTTCCAGGACTCTTCATCTCCTTGTCCTGGTGCATCATCGTGCTCGGCTCGTTGATTATCGAGCAGGTGTATGGCGTACCACTCTTCAGCGAGACTGTCCAACCGCTCTACTGGAATGACAAACCAGCCGAGGGCAACGGCGACGCAGTCTTTCCGGGAGGAGGGCACGTGAAGCTCGACTTCTTCATCGGAATGATGGTTCTGTCCACCTTGCTGGGGTTCCTCTTCGAACTCTGGTACATCTTTCGTTGCATGCACGCCGAAGGAATCGACTGGAGGAAGGCAGTCGGACTGAATCTTTCCGGATTGAAAGGCAGCGCCTGGGAAGCATTCTGGTATGCCGCCCTCTGCTTGCTGATGCTGTACGGACTGGACAGTCTCATGTCGCGGCTGTTGCCTGAGCCGGTGGATCTGGTCGCCCAGATAATTCGCAAGGCCGACGGACTGAGCTTCCTGGCGCTGGCAGTGATAGCGATTGCCGTGGCGCCGGTGCTCGAGGAAGTCATCTTCAGAGGCTTCCTATTCAACGCGCTCCGCTCGGCCTGCAGGAGAGGGTGGGTGGCACAACTGCTCGGCAATAGCCCTGGCAAGGCAGATTTCGTTGCGATTCTCTTGAGCGCCACCATCTTCGGAAGCGTTCATATGCTGAACGCCTTCATCGACTCCAGGTATCTTTGGTGCCTGCCGTCAATGATCTTCTGCGGCATGTTGCTGGCCGAACTCTTCCGCCGGACCGGAAGCTTGATACCAGGGATAGCGCTGCATGCCGTCAACAACGCAGCGATAGTCACGCTGATCGCCCTGGGCTGGTGAGTCGATAAATCGGCGGATTCAATTCCACTGTCGTCTCACCGCTAACTACAAGCACAGCTCGATGACAAAAGAGGGTCGGCAGGCTGCGAGCCTCCCGCTCCTCTTTTGTAAGATTCTCAAGTTCTCTCTTCGTTCCACTGTCGGTCTTCTAAGAATGGAGGTGAGAAGTCAGTCTAGCTCATAAGACTGGACTGAGTCATAGGCACCACGACAATCAATTCCAGAGTAGGCGCCAAACGACTCGCATCCGTCAACATTTCCACAAGACTGGCACTGAATGCCTTAGTGCCTTCTGCCAGTCCTTTCAAGGAGTGTGTCATGACCAAGGAAAAGTTCTCTGTCGGACAGATCGTCAAGGGCAAGGTCTCCCGCATCCTGCTCCACAAGGAGACCACCGATACCACCACCGGGAGGGAGCGCTACGGAGTCGTCGTGCAGTTCGGTCCCAAGACCAACGGCATGCTCCACCTCCGCCACATCGGCACGAGCACCAAGCAGGCGTCCAAGCGCCTGAATGAGCTACAGGTCGGAGACATCATCGAGGCCAAGATCATCCCCACTCCCCGGCACAGCTACGGCACCCACCTGAGCGAACGGGATGCCCTGCATACGCGAGCCCTGGAAACCCTCCGCACGGTCTACCGCAAAGGCTCTGTCGTCACCGGCAAGGTGAAGTCGGTCCGGATCTTCAGCGAAACCTCCGCCGGCGTGCTTGTCGAGCTGGACGGCGTGGTGGGAATGATGCACGACAGCGAGGCTGCCGGCGACACTGCGAGCCAGCAGCAGCAGCGTGTGCTCGCGCTTGGAAAAGCGGTCGGATCCGAGCTGACTCTCATGGTGAAGGATGACGTCCAGGTCGTCGACGGCATGGTTCGCGTCGCGCTCAGCGAGGCGCAGCTGCTCCAGGCGCAGGCGAGGCAGAGGCAAGAAGCGGCGCTGGGACTCCTGAAGGAGGGGAGTCTCGAGATGGGCAAGGTGGTCAGGCTCGACAAGGATGCGCTGATCGTCGAGCTGTCCGGGTGCGTCGAGGGTCGGCTTCCGCACAGCGAGCTCGGCAGTGCGGTGCTGGCTTCGGTGGCAAAGATCGGGGCAAAAATGCGCGTCAAGGTCGCCGGCATCGCCAGCGGACAAGTCCACCTGAGCCGCCAGGGGCTGTGAGCGAAGAAAGCATGCAACGACTAGAGCCCCTGGCTACCAACTGGTAAAAGAGCGCCAAGGGCTTGAGTCTGCAGAAGCGACTGCAGGCAAAGCGAGTTGAATGGTGTCTGCCAAGCACTAAGTTCAGAGTATCAAATCCCTTTAACCACTGGTCCGCTTTTGGGATCGGTGGCTACCACCCGCCAACCAAAGGATCGATTTGTACGCAAGCGTACTGGTGTTTTTCGTCGTCGTTTTCATGCTGTTCTCGTTTGCGTGGTGGGCGGTGTTCTTTTTTGCCG
>CAZSNX010000471.1:0-4127 GCA_964607945.1 uncultured Candidatus Obscuribacterales bacterium | reverse complement strand
AAGATTATTGTGCATTTTTTGTTGATTCCGGTTTGAAAATGCGAATGGCGTTGCCGACTTCTATCAGGAAGTTGCGCTGTTCGAGGTCCGCCAGAGCTGCGTCCATCTCCGAGTTGAGTACAGCTTGCGTGAGAATGACGATGCTGGCTGCTTTGTCTTGTACGCCTCGCTGGATAATGCTGGAAATGCTGATGTTATGCTCGCCGAATATCGAGCCGATCTGTCCGATTACTCCGGGAAAGTCGGCAACAAGCAACCTTAAGTAGTAAGGGCAGCGCCAATTACCGGCAGGTGTGGTTTTAGCCCATTGGCTTTCGATCTCAGGGTGAAAGTAAGTGGCGAAATCCGGCAGCATCAGTGCTGAGGCCAGATTCATGGTATCGCCGACGATAGCAGAAGCCGTCGGCATCTGCCCGGCGCCGGGACCGACCAGAGTCAGCTCTCCTACAGCGTGCCCGACTACGACGATGCCATTGTTGGAGCCGGAAACGGCCGCTAAGGGGTGGGAAAGCGGTACGAGCATCGGGTGCACTCGCACTGCCAGCGAGTTTCCATTGCCGGATTCGCTGCGGCAGGTCATGCCAACGAGCTTTATCCGGTAGCCGAAATCTTTTGCTTGAGCGATGTCTTCCGCTGTTATCTTGCGAATTCCTTCGCGGTAAATGTCCTCCGGCTTCGCGAACCGGCCGTGAGCCAGCGCAGACAGGATCGACAGCTTGTAGGCTACATCATGACCGTCGACGTCGTTGGTCGGATCGGCTTCGGCAAAGCCCAGTCTCTGAGCTTCAGCCAGCGCGACTTCAAAGCTGACCTGCTTCTCTTCCATCTGAGACAGGATAAAATTGGTGGTGCCGTTGAGAATTCCCAGCACGGTGAAGATTGAGTTGGCTTCCAGTCCCTTGTGCATGGTAGAGATGAGTGGAATGCCGCCGGCAACTGAAGCTTCGAAGAAAATCGTCACGCCATTTTCTCTTGCAAGCTGAAACAGCTCCGGTCCGTGCTTGGCGAGCACTTCCTTATTAGCCGTCACTACATGTTTTCGCTTTTCAATTGCACGGCGTATGTAGTCGAGCGCGGGCTGTTCTCCGCCCATCACCTCAATCACGACTTCGACTTCGGGATCGTCGATTACTTCGTGCACTTGCGTGGTCAATTCGCAGGAAGGCACGATATCGCGCTGCTTGTCGATTGACCGCACTGCGACTCTTTTCAAATTCAAATGGCGCTCTTTCGCAAGCAGGCGCACAACGCCTCCGCCTACGATTCCTAGCCCAATCATCCCGACAATTACTTTTGCCATAAGAGCGACAATTATGCCAACAGCAGCTGGAAAGGTCCAGAATAGCGCTCGTAGACAGTTTACATAATCGCGCCAGGATGCAAAGCGGTGTATATGTGCCGCATAGCCAATGCGGACTGAGATCGTCTGAATCTCTCGAAAAGACTTGCTGAATTCGTTAGGACAAGCTAATAATGGGTATTAATGAGGTGGCTGGTATTCTGAGGGGTCTGGATGTCCACGGAATCATTTGGGGGTATCGCACGTTTTTCGCGCGCAGCGTGCGCATCGCTTTTTTCATTGGTGTTTTGCGCTGATTTTTCCGCATACGCATTCGGCATCGTGGCTCCCGTACCAGTACACGGACCCAGAGTACACGCCATCACGACGAGACCTCGGCACAAAGCCACGCCTCCTGTCTCCACCAGTGCAAGCCGCCAAGTGTCTCGCACGAGTAAAGCAGCTGCGCCTCGGCGTAATATAAGAGCACAAGTCAGCAAGGCTCATAAAGAGCCATCCGCGCCTCCGCCGCAGGATTTGGTCGGAAAGCTCTCAACCAAAACAATTGCTCCTGGTGTGGAATACAAGTTCTTCCGCGGTCCACTCAACATCAACGTGATTGATGTAAACATGAGCAGAGCTGCTGTCCAAGTTCGTCCAGCCTTGGCCGGCAACAGCTTCAATCAGCTGACCGACGTGAAAAACCATGCCAAGGCGACGAAAGCATTAGCTGCAGTCAATGCCAACTATTTCAAGAAGGACGGCACGCCGCTCGGTACTTTGATCATTGACAAGGAATGGGTTGCTGGTCCTTTGTACGATCGCGTCTCGCTTGGCATCACCAATTATGGTTATGTTCGAATCGATCGGGTGAATCTTTTTGGAACGCTCGACACGTCGAATCCTTCCGCTCCCTCTATCTGGGTAAACAATATCAATCAGCCGCGTCGTCATGGCAGTCGTTTGATCCTTTACACGCGCCGCTGGGGCGATGCCGTGAGAATGCCATATGCCGGTTGTCTCGTATCGGTGGACAGAAACGGCGTAGTGGTGGACAAGCGAACTACAGTGATGCCGGTGCCTGCCGGTGGATTCGTTTTGAGCGACACCAAGAGCGGTCAGATCTCCAGGTTGAAAGTAGGAGATCTAGTCAAGCTTAACTGGCATACAAGGCCGGAAGCATGGGCAGATGTCGAGCAAGCCGTCAGTGGCGGTCCGATGTTGATTAAGGATGGTGAGTTGTACTTAGATCTGAAAGCAGAGAACTTCCGAAAAGCTTGGACCGGTCGGCAGATTCATGCCCGCACTGCTGCTGGTGTCACTGCTTACAATCATCTCTTGCTGGTGACGATCGAAGGACCGCACACTCTGTGGGATTTCGCCAAGTTCTTGCGCAAGCTGGGAGCAGTCGATGCAATGAATCTTGACGGCGGCGGATCGACGACGATGGTAGTTGAAGGGCGGACAGTTACGAAAAATGCTAATTCATTCCAGCGAAGAGTAGCCAGCTCGTTAGCAGTGATCGATGCCAGTAACGTGAGAACGGTTGTCCGGCAAGACCTGGAAGATTACATACCGTCTTGCGATCTAACTGATTTCTGTTTGCCAGAAACTCTGCGGTCATCACAAGAGAGTTTGACCGATGGCTTTGAGCTTCCGGATCTTCCTGCGGTGTTATCGCCGGCTGCGCAACCTGCAATGGATTCAGCGCCGTCGGGCTCGCCGCTGTCTGCTAATCCGGTCGAAGGCAACCTTGTGTCAGAAGCTGATTTGTCTCAGGGCGTTCCTTAAAGAAGTTTGGCCACATTTCTCTAACCGGAACGTCTTGCCGAAAAAGGCATGTCAACTCATGCTTAGCTGTATTTCAATCGAACCAATTGCGAATCAAACAGAGATCAGCTGCCAAGCGCTGTAAAATGATCTCTCTTTGAGGCGCAATATCTATGTCTGAAAAGTTTGCGGTCGGAGTGGATTTTGGTGGAACGAAGATTCTCTCCGGTGTTGTGAATCTGGAAACCGGGCAGCTGGTGGGTACCGGCAAAAAGAAAACCCGGGCGATTCAAGAACATGACGATCTGGTTAAAAGGCTTATATCGGTTGTCGATGAATCGCTGATTGATGCCGGTCTGGAGTTGAAGGAGATTGCCGGCATCGGAATTGGTGCGGCAGGCCAGGTCAATCGCGAGAAGGGCATTTTGATTTATGCCGCAAACATTGGTGTGAGTGACCTTCCACTCAGCCAGCCGCTGGCAGATTACTACAAGATACCCTGTGTCCTCGGCAATGATGTCGAGATTGCTACGCTGGGAGAAATGCACTTTGGCGCAGGGCGCAAGTGCGACAATTTCGTATGCATTTTTGTGGGAACCGGCATCGGATCTGGAATTGTTCATGGCGGAAAGCTCTACCGTGGCGCGACCGGGACAGCCGGCGAGATTGGACACATCGTGCTTGACCCGTATGGACGGCTGTGCGCCTGTGGTTCTTTAGGTTGTCTGGAAGCCTATGCATCGCGTACGGCGATCGCAAAGCAAATCGTAGGTGAGCTTACAAGCGGCTCTGAATCAGTAATACGAGACAAAATAGATATGCAGAAGGGCATCTTGAGATCCAAGGCTCTAGCCGATGCAATCGATGCCGAAGATGAGGTCGTAAAAACTGCAGTGACCCAGGCTGCTCATTTCCTCGGCATGGGCTTGGCGACCGTAATGAATTTCTGCAATCCACAGCGGATTATTCTTGGCGGGGGGCTGATTGAAGCTTGTGATTACTTCTTTCAGCAGGCGGCGAAGCACGCCAGGCAGCGCGCGCTGAAAGTTCCGGCCAAGAAAGTCGAGATTGTCAAAGC
>CAZSNX010000470.1:0-4130 GCA_964607945.1 uncultured Candidatus Obscuribacterales bacterium | reverse complement strand
GGCAGTTTCCGCGTCCGCAGGCGCTCGGGAGAATTAAGCGTTGTCGTCTATGTCGGCAAGGTTTCGATTGAAGGTAGCGGTCGCGTCAACGCCTTCAACGCTTCGGTGACCGGCTACGTGGCAGTGGCAGTCGAAGCGTTCGGCTCTTCGCAAGTGGAAGTGTTCGACAACGCCTGCTCGATTGTAGGTCGCGGCAACAGCGTGGGAACGTTGAACCGCTGTACCAACGGCGAGTTCTTCGACAATTCGAAGGTGCGAGCGCTGGCCAATTCACGCGCAGTCGTCCACGGCGAAAACGCCTATACGCGCGTGATCGAGCAGTCGAAACAGGCCAGGGTTTCCTTCAGGCGCGACTAGGAAATCAACCCTGAAATCCTGAGCGCAGGCCAAAGCAAGTACGCGCTCTTCCAGGCATTATCCGTTCGACACAAGCAAGCGGGCGGAATCATTTTGACAAACTTCAATGCCCAATGGGCTAAAGGAGCAAAAAATGGAGATTTTTGCACTGGCAGTCTTCTGGATTCTTGCTGCCGCAGCTATCTTCGTGCTGGCAGAACTGACTTTGCAGTGCGCCCGGAGCAAGCCGCGCATGCGCGATTTGTTCAGCATGCTGGGAATGACCGGAGCTCTGGTCTGCGGGGCTATACTGTCGCTACTGACTGCAGCGCATCCCGCGCTTGCTGTTCTCTTCAGCATCACCACTTTCGTCATCATTCAAACCGTCTTGATGGAAAGAAGCCGGGCGAAAGTGGTGCAGTTGATCAAAATGGCACCGCTAGTCGCCGAAGTTGGCTTGAGGCGATTCGACAGTTTGACCTCAGGCAAGTATGGCATGATCACCGCCGATCAAATCTCATCCTTGATCGACAGCCGCGAACTGAATGCGGATGACCGGGCGCTGCTCGTACACATGAACGAACACATCCACGAAATCGGTCATGTGGTCGACACGGTTGAGGAAGAAGAGGAGATAGTGACAGGAATTGGCTGCCCGCCGATGATGACACCGGTCGTTATCAAAGTGAGGCGCAGCATCTACGGCATCAGCAAAGCCGATCTCTGCAGCTATCACAGCCGAGTTTCTCGGCTGCCGCAGTTTTAGTTGGAAATCGATAGCAAGCAAACTTGCAATTTGAATTCGTTGCCACCGCAGCAATGGTCAGATATTGCAGCGGTGGCAACGTTCTGCACTGCGAATAATTGCATGCGGATGTCACCACCATAGCATCCAGCACTAAGTCGGACTACAGAACTATGCACCGAAGTCGATTCTAGACGTTGTTCTGCGATCCCTAGGGCTATCGTGTTTGCTCCGAAACAAAGCTTAGCTTTTCATTTTTTGGGGCATGCCAACTACATGACAGAGTACATCAACCAAACCGGAATAGCTATTGACTGACAGCCAGCATAAGAAAGCCTGGCGGCGGCGTTTTTGCTCCTGGTTTGTGGGCAGCAGATAACGCCCGTTATGCTTTGAAAAGGCTTTTTAAACTGTGCTAGGCGCCAGCAGTGGGGTAATTACGATTTCTCCGCAAGCGGCATCAGTTTAGCTGTCGGGGTTCGCAAATGACGAAATTGGCATGTACAAAATTACAACAATTATTTGCAATGGCATACCAGTTAAAGCTAGATTTTCTTGTCTTCGATCATCTACTTTCATGAGCCATACCAGCCACTAGAACCTAAGCCATTCAACCAGTCCAGCTAAATCCGTCTAGCAGGTGACTGCTCTACGTGGTGATGACTGATCGGAAGACAACCGTGGAGCCGCTATGTGGGTGGCTCTGTAACCGTGCTGCCAGCACGTCGCTGGTGGCACAACACCTGTTTGAAGAAAGGGGGATTCCATGAGCCAAGAAAGTGATCCCAATGGCGATGTGGACTACTCAGGACTCGCCTTCGGTAAGCACCAGCTTGCTGCCTTCAAGCCCGAGTCTAACAAAGGTGGCATTCTGGTTGATCTTAGTAAGTTTTTCCGTCCGCTGGATCCGCTACAGGAATCGGTTCTGGAGATGATGCAAACGTCGCCGGACCAGTTCAATCCGCTTGCGCAGCTGATCGAGATGGTGCGTCGTGCTATGCAGGCTGGGTCTTTCGATCTGCTCCTCGGAGAACTGCGGGCGGTAACACCGGCGCCTTTGCTGCCGCTGGACGACGAGGCTGTGCTCAGTCTTTGCACTTGCCTTTGCCGCGTCTTGCAGATGACCGGCAAAAAGGCAGAAGCCGAGTGGCTGGAGGGTCAGTGCGGCGCCTTCAACGACTGATCAGCCAAGAATGTGAAGATCGCCCTCCTTCTCGCGCGCCCGGACATCTGGGTAGTTGGATTCAACAGAGAGTTGGCCGTATCGAATCCATCTCCGAACTCACTGCGGAAAAGCTCCAGCTATTGATTCTGCCTGCCACCTGGTCGAAATTCGCAAAACCAAACCCATTAAAGGAGCTCCGGCCCTCTTGATCGAGCTGTCCAGGGCGAAGTTGTCCTCGCAAAGATCGAGGTCATTCCCACCGAAATGGTCATTACGTTGGTCCTGTACACGGTCGAGGGCACCGAAGATGAACTCGCCATCTTCCGTCGGCAGGTCAACGGCAGATGATATGCGAAGCTTCGCATAATCAAGCTTCTCGCGTGGACAGTCGTTATTAACTGCCTAAGGTTGGCAGTTGTTGTCTGGGCATTATTCAAGCTGCCCTGCCGAGACAATGTCTGTTCCAGTAATCAATCGGCAGCTGGATCAAGGTGAGTCTTGACGAAGGGGATCACAATGTCGATTAAGGTCGAAAAGCGGCGGAAGGTAGTGGCTATCGAAACGATTCACTGCGACGGACCGCAGCACCATGGCGACACGGAGATGGAGTGCGACGCCATCACCGTCGATCACGGCTATGGTTCCCCACTGGATGGCGACAAGCACCATTTCTGCGGCTTCATCTGCCTGCGCGATTGGGTGCTGGCTAACAAGGAGAACGCAGCTTGGGATCGCCCAGAAAGGAGCGCACAATGAGTATCATCGTTTGGGCTTTGGCGGGCGCCATATTTGGCTGCTTCGCAGTTGGTTATCGCGTGAAGACCAACAAGGCCGCATTGATAGGCGCTGTCTTCGGAGCTGCCTGCGCGGCTCTGATCGCCTGGCTACTTGCGTAGTTCGGGCAGCGCTTCTCGCACAAGTGACACGCAAAGGCGATGTCACCGTGAAGTCAAAGCATGACAAAAGCTAGGTGAGCTCTGGCTTTTGTCATGCTTTTTCCCTTGTAACTGAAGTTACACTTTTGCCGCCTGGCTTGGCGCCTTGCGTCAAACGGCAAAAACAGTCCGAAACTGCACGGTTACTCAATCGCCCCTTTTGGAGGACCAATCATGCTTGTTCAAAACCCGACCATCTTAAACCTGAGCGCCACAATGATGGCGCTGATCGCCATGACACTTTGCTTAGCTGGAGTGGGCATGCGCAAGCCCAATTTCATCGCCGCGGCTGGCGCTCTGCTAACCTTGTTCTTCGCCATTTGCATCACCGAGCACTTCGACCACCGGTCCGTGTGGTTGTTTAGCGCTGCCATTACTGGGTTTGGCTCGGCGCTAGTGTCTATTCTTACTCCTAAGAACCTCTCCGCGACGCGCTGAAACGAGGTCACCGCGAAGTCAATCGCTCGCAAAAGCCAGAGCCCAGCTGGCTTTTTGCTTTTTCACCCACCTACCAAGATGACGCAGGCTGGATTAAAACCAGCACCAGCGCTTTATCTTTTTAGGTCAACCGGGCAACTATATGTTATAGCTGTATCACCCCCAAATTGGAGAAAAGGAGGATGTCAGAAAGTTGGTTGAAATTAGTGAAGAACCTCATTGTGGGCTGCACCAGGTAATGTTTTAGGTGCTTAATCAAAACCACAACGCGGTGAGAGCCGCACAGGAGGTTCTTCTTGGGGAGATCATCTGCTAAGTCTGCCTCGTCCGTCAAGGTCAGTAAGGAAAGGAAAGAGTTACTGACAAAGCTTTTAGACATAGACAGCAAGGCGTTAGTAAGAGCGAGTGTTCATGAAGTTCTGACGGAGCTGTTGAAGTTCACGGCGGAATTAATGATTGCGTTTTCCGGGCGAGCGTGGCCCCCGATTCCGGAGCAAAATGGCCCCCTGCT
>CAZSNX010000469.1:0-4131 GCA_964607945.1 uncultured Candidatus Obscuribacterales bacterium | reverse complement strand
GGCTACTCGTTAACCCTTCTTGATCGAACGCAGCGCCCATGCACATCGGGCAAGGGTAACATCCAATCACAGATATCTTTTGGGGATCGATCGCCGAATTCAGCAATCCAGCTATAACTTCCCTGCACTGTCCGTAGTTTTCAAAAGCTCCTACCAAAACTTTAACTGACATGACACAATTGCCCCTGGATTAGCCACCACCTATGAGCTGGTAAACCATGCTCCAACAATCACCAATCTACATCGCTGGGTGTGCAAATCGTGTGCAAAGCTCTGCTACTCAATTTCAAGCTTATAGCCCGCTCCATGGATAGTGCTGATTATCGACGGCCGACCATCGACGTCAATCTTCTTTCTAAGCATTCTTATAAATGACCGAATGGTGTCGAGCGAAGTTAAGCCATCAGACTTCCACACTCTCTCCAACAGAGCCTCAGCCGTAAAAACTTGCTTAGGGTGCCGCATAAAGAATTCCAGCATGGAAAGCTCAGTCGGGCTGAGATGAAGCAGCTTGCCGTCGCGAGTCACTTCATGAGTAGTCAGGTCGAGTTGCAGAGGACCAGCAGCCAATACATTGGAAGTTAACGATGAAACACGCCGCAACAACGCTCTGATGCGCGCCGACAGCTCTTTAAAGTCGACCGGCTTGACCAAATAATCATCAGCTCCGGTGTCTAGTCCGGCTTCCTTATCATCGCTGGTATCTCTGCCGGTGATCATCAGAATCGGAGTAGTGCCGCCGCGCGATCGAAACTGCTTGCAAACGTCTATTCCGGAGACGCCTGGAAGCATCCAGTCCAAGATCACTACATCATATTTATAGACACGCAAGAGATCCAACGCGTTGTTGCCGCTACCAACTGTCTCTACTTGATGGCTCTCCTGCTCCAACCAATCAGCGATTGCCTCGCTCATCGGCGGATAATCTTCAACAACCAGAATCTTAGCCATAGCCACCATCCTTGTCGTCGCCAATGAAAGACTCGACTTGCTCAACAAAGTTCCTGGGCGCAATCGGCTTGGAAATGTAGCCGTTGAATCCAGCTTCAAGAATTCTTTCGCGATCGCCCACCATAGCTTGTGCAGTTACGGCGACCAACGGAATTTCACTTAGCAGCGGGTCATTCTTCAACTGCCTGCACACCGCAAACCCGCTAATGCCTGGTAGCTGCAGATCACAGATGATCAGATCCGGATGTTGCACACTCACAGCTTTCAAACCTTGCTCTCCATCGCTAGCTGAAAATGTAGTATGTCCGAACGCTTCAAGCAGACAAGTCATTACCTCGAGATTTTCGGCATTGTCTTCAATTACTAGAATACGAGCGGCCATTTCCACCTCCATCCTGGCTGTGCGGAAGGACGAGAGTAAACTTGCTACCCTTTTCGAACTCGCTTTCGACCTCGATGCGTCCGCCGAGTAGTTGCGACAGCTTATTGCTCAAATACAACCCCAAACCCGTACCTTCGGAAGGTCTGCTTTCATCGAGCTGCTCGAACGGTCGAAACAACTTTAGTTGATCCTCTTCCTTAATTCCAATTCCGGAATCGACGACACTGAATTGGGTAACCCATTCACCCGAAGCACTGGTACTGGTTATATACAAATTCACACAACCTTCGGCAGTGAACTTAATTCCATTACCGATTAAATTGATTAGAATCTGCTTGAGCGATCTTTGATCTGTCACCAAAGTCAAATCCGAGTCAAGCCCACGTACCTCGAACTTTAATCCTTTCTTGTCAGCAAGCGGACGCAGCGTTGTTGCGACTTCGTCGATTAGCATTCTGCAATTAACCGGCTCAAGCTTGAGCTTAACCTTACCGGATTCTATTCTCGAAAGATCAAGTAAATCGTTGATTAGCATGTGCAAGTGCTGCGCACTCGACTCTATACTCTGCAATTGACGTTCCTGCTTCTCAGTGAGCGCTCCGGAGAGCCTCATTAACAAAATTCCTGTGAATCCGATGATTGCATTAAGTGGTGTTCGAAGCTCGTGACTGATGGTGGCAAGAAATCTGTCCTTAGTGCGAATTGCTCTTTCAAGCTCCGCATTCTTTTCCATCAACTCTCGTTCCAGCACCTTTCGCTCACTAATGCTGCGGCTAATAAAGGAGGCACCGGTTATGTTACCGGCCGGATCTCTCACCGGCGACACCGACAATGAGACCTCGATGCGATTGCCTAGCTTTCCGAGCGCCACGGTCTCGAAAGGTTGAATCCGTTCGCCGACGCTGAATCTGGCAATCACATCGGCTAACTCATCTACGCGTTCAGGCGGGACTAAAATCGAGCATGCACGTCCGCTCACTTCCGAGATCGAATAGCCGAATATTCGCTCAGCTGCAGGATTCCAGCTTACAATATTTCCATCAAGGTCGGTCACCACAATCGCATCATTGGATGACTCGACTATGTCAGCAAGCTGAGACCTGGCTTCCCAATGCTTCTGCTCTGTAATGTCCTTGGCAAAACAATAAAATCCGCTGAACTTTCCACGATCGTCGACAGTTTTAATCAAAACCATCTGATGATATCGAACAATACCATCGGCCCGCACCGCTCTTGCTTCTACCTCAGCTTTATCTGTCTTCAACATTTGGCGGTAAGCAACTTCTACCAACGCTCTATCACCGGGATGTATTGTCGCCATCCAGGGACTGCCAATCAGCTCCGAGCTGCCACCACCAATCATCTTCGCAAAAGCGCTGTTTACCGACAAGTACTTCTGATCGGCATCTAAATGCGAAATTCCTTCCACGGCATTGGTCAGGACTTCGTGCAATTCAAGCAGATTATCTTCCTGCTTCTTCAACTTGTCGGTCATTTGGTAGAGATTCACGAAAACGCTGACTTTTGCCCGCAAAATATCAGCATCGAATGGCTTGAAGATATAATCTACTGCGCCTACTCCATAACCACGTGCCACATCATTGTCCTCGGCTTCGAATGCAGTTAGGAAAATGATTGGAGTGAACTTAGACTTGTCTCGCTCGCGAATCAAAGCAGCCGTCTCATACCCGTCCATGTCCGGCATTCTCACATCGAGCAAGATCAAGGCGAATTCATCATGAAGCAAGCAGCGAAGCGCATCCCTTCCGGAATGAGCGGAAATCAAGGATAAATTGAGCGGTCCCAAGACGGCCTGAAGTGCAAACAGATTTGCAGGCTCGTCGTCCACCAGCAAGATCTTTGTAGTGACATCCTCTGACATGATGCGGTTATCCTCAGACCAACTTGGTTGCTCTCAACTTCGGTTTGAGAACTTGATTGATAAACACCTTCACCTGCTGAAACGCCGACTTGAGCGCCTGGCTGGTCTCGCCAATGTTCTCCCACTCTCCCGTTTCGACTTGTTCTTCAAGCTGGCGGCTCAATTGCGCCATCTGATCCGCTCCCATCGAAGCCGAAGCTCCTCTTACTTCATGCGCTACCTTCTTCAAACTGACTGCATCATGTTCGGTGATGGCGGAATCCATTCGAGAAATGAGCGGCTCGGTGCTCGAAACAAAGAGAGTGACTAACTTATCCAGCTCAAGATCGGTAAAATTGAGACCAGATCTTGATAGATCCATCGGAGGCTCTAAGCAGCCGACGCCCGAGCCAGGCTGCTGACTCCCGGGAAACACCGTCTCCCCTTGTCTAGCCATGCCGGAAGGCAGCCCGGTGGTTCCCTTTCCCACCCATTTCGCCAGGATCGACTTTAGCTTTCTTAGCGTAACCGGCTTGCTTATATAGTCATCCATACCGGCCTTAATGCAACGGTCACGGTCTCCTTGAATAGCATGCGCAGTCAGCGCAATAATAGGCACGTGTCTACCTTGACCGGACTCCAGGTGTCGAATCTCCTGAGTAGCCTGCATGCCATCCATCCCTGGCATCTGACAGTCCATCAAAACTAACTCGTAGTTGTTGCGCTCGACCGCTTCAATAGCTTCCCGCCCACTGGCGACGATGTGCGTAATGAAACCAAGCTCTCTTAACTGATGTAGCGCAACTTTCTGATTGACAGGATTGTCCTCTGCCAACAAGATCGGCTTTCTCGAGCCCGCTGCGAGATTGTCAGCTTCACTGGCTGCCTGCTTGATCTTCTCATCACTGACGTTGCTGAGAACACTGCGCCCCTGAAG
>CAZSNX010000468.1:0-4140 GCA_964607945.1 uncultured Candidatus Obscuribacterales bacterium | reverse complement strand
AGCTGGTGCGCCCTGGCGTGAGATCTGCGCCGGACCGATGCAAGTCAACAATATTACTCCGGAAGAAGTTGAAGCTGAAGTCAAACGGCGTCAAGCAATGCTGAATAAATAACCGCTTTCATTCACGGCTTGAATCCAGCCGGTAGTTATTTTGTGGCGGAGCACCGGCCAAATGATTGAGCCGGCAGCATTTACAGCTGCCGGCCTTAGCAGGATCCGTCGTCGTCGCTTGCAATAGATGAAATGACAAGAACCGGTTCAAGCGGCTCTTGAAGGGAGACCGCTCTGCTAAGTAGCGGACTGGTGCAACAGCAGATGAACGATCGTGGGCAACTGTTAGTCGCTTGCCTTTTCCTTTTGCACTGGAGCGCTGCCCTTACCTTGATTAGCCTCGTAGAACTTCCATTGTGCCACGACGTTGGGAAGGTTCGTCATGTACTGCAGCATAATCGCACCGGGAAGAAGCGAAAATACTTGCACGACGATCCAAAAGAGAACACCCATGGTTGCTGCCGTACAGACCAAAACAATTGCTCGGGTGAATCGTGATTGATCCTGAACCTGTTTGGAAAGTTCAGCTACTTTTTGTTCGAGGGACGAATCTTCTGCCATATCTTCCTCATCCTTTTGAGTGGAACTGCTACCTTCCTTGTGCCGCGGAACCCTTTGAGTCAATCGCTCAATTGCGATCTTTACACTTAAAACCAGAGTCGCGCCGAACGACTTCGGATTATATCCTCTTGAATTGAAAAGAGTGCGCCGCTCTTAATTACCGGCTGGCCGTAGCGTTTAAGACCAGCCTGACATGCGCGTTTGGGGTGATTCGAACTGGAGACTGAAGGAGCGTCGGCTCGATTATTTTCGCGTTGTGACAGCACCATCTCAACGGCAAATTTACTTCGCTGCGAGATTATCTGCTTCACGAATCTCTAGAAATTACTCCGGACCAATCGGTCTGGCCGCCACTATCTCGAGAGCTGCCGATCAATCTCCGTCAAGGCGGAAAGTATAGTAGCTTCGTCATTTGGAAAGACAGTCAAAAGGTCGATAACGGCATGCTCTTCCTTGACGATGGCGATGATCGGTACGCGATTTCGTCGCAGCTTTGCCGCCAAGTGATTTGGCTTTATCTTCGAATCGAGAGCAACGCCGTAGCTGCTCAGGGTCTTTCCAGGGAGTGAGCCGCCTCCGGCAGCAGATTCGGTTGCAATTGCGGTACAACGAATGTTCTTGAGCTGACACATCGCTTGCCGGGCGAAATTCTCGGCGCGAATTTTCAAGGCGCCCACTTCAGTGGTGGCCATGGCAATGGTTGGCACCAGTTGCTCGACCGATGGTGACAGATAATGTGACAACAGCAGTTCGAGCGCTGCCAGTGTGAGTTTGTCCGGACGTAGCGCTCGGTAAAGCGGACTCTTGTGTAATCGTTCGATCGCTTCCTTCTTGCCCACGATGATGCCCGCTTGCGGACCGCCCAATAGCTTGTCGCCGGAGAACGAGACTAGATCTGCTCCGCATTTCAGCTGCGATTGCACGGTCGGTTCGCTTGCAAATCCCAGTCGTGCCAGATCAATCAAGGCACCGCTTCCGAGGTCTTCGAGCACCGGGATCCCCGACTCGGCAGAAAGTGCTACCAACTCATCGAGCCCGACTTCCTGTGTAAACCCGACAATCTCGAAATTAGAGCGATGGCAGCGCAGAAACAATCCGGTACTGGCCGTAATCGCCTGCCGAAAGTCGGCCAAACGGGTTCGATTAGTTGTACCGACTTCGATCAGCTTTCCGCCTGCGGCGCTGATTACATCAGGCAATCGAAAGCTTCCACCAATCTCAATCAATTCGCCGCGTGAAACTATTACTTCTTTGTCCCGGGCGAATGTGCATACGGTCAATAGCACAGCGGCAGCGTTATTGTTGACGACCAGTGCAGCTTCGCAGCCGGTCAGTAGCCTTAACAGTGCTTCGAGCGATCGCGAGCGTTCACCGCGTTTGCCGGTTTCGAGATCGAACTCCAGATTGCAGTAACCCGAAGCCACTTCACATATATGCTTCAGTAATGATTCCGCCAGCGGTGCTCTGCCAAGATTTGTGTTAAGAATTACACCAGTAGCATTTATCAGACGTGCTAATCCAGGTCTGAGCAGGCGGTCGGCGCGCCCGACAATTGATTGCACGATCGACTCTAAATCAGGTATATCACTGCCTTTGCCGGTCTCAGACCTTAACTGGTCGAGCTGCTGTCTGGTCAGCTCAGCTAGCAAGTCTCGGCGAATACTGCCTTGCAATTCGACCAGTATTGGGTGCCTGAGAATTTTGTCTACTTGCGGAAGACGTGTCACTTCAGGTTTTGTCTCCAAGGCCTATCCCCCGGTTGCGTTCATGCGTGAAATCAATCGGCAAAGCTGAAACTCCGTGCGTACGATCATAGACGGTTCGATTCGCTCTTGTCAGAACTTAAATGACCGCTCAAAATTACAATTGATGGGAAAGATAATTGTGAGTGTTGCCAAAGCAAGGTAGGTAGCAAACCGTGGGAAAGAGTTTGAGAACTAAGACGCTCTATCAGGACAAGGAATGGTTGACTCAGAAGTACGTGAAGGAAAAGCTCAGTACTGTCGAAATTGCCCGCATCTACCGCGAAGAAGAAAATAAGTGGTGTGATCCAAACACTATCTCCCGCTGGCTCAAGAAGCATAATATTCAAATGCGCTCTTTGGCGGAGGCCCAGCAGAACAGGCACGGCTCGGCAACAAATACTGGCAAGCCTGGCAAGTCTCGCTAGACGAATAGGTCGGCCGGTCGATTCAATTCCGGTAGAGTCGCTTCACTTTGTTGTCTATACCGGTTCCGGGCAGCTTGGGCCGCTTGAATAGCGCAGCACTTAAATCCCTGCGCCAACCCCCAGCCAACCGCTGGCCATCATCACACCACAGATGAGATACAAAAGGACCTCTCGTCCTCCGACCAGGTAGTATACCGAGTAGGCTGTCAGAAAGAAGGCCGGACGCCAGAATTTCTCGTCCGCTTCTCTGACGGCATGAGCGCCAAGGCACAAGGCCAGCGCCATTGGAAATCCCAGGAAAAACACGTCGAACAGCATAATGGCTCAATTTGCTACCACTTTGGTTCAGAATAAGGCCGTCAAACGGCGGTGTCGATGGGAATTCTACGCTCTAGAGTCGGTGGGCGGTCCGTCCCTTTCAGTTCAGGAGAGTCTGTAGATGGAGCAGGACGAATTGGTTTTCGGCAAGAACGCAGTCTTGAGTTTTCTTGAAACTGACGATGATAGCCAGCCTGGCGAGCCGGTCGATCCCGAATATGAAAAGCGGCTTCTGGAGGCGCTTTCCAAAAGGAGAGCCGACAGCGGAGCGCCGGCTCTCGGGTTGACTGCAATTCGGCAACTCAGCAAAGGCTCGAAGGTACGTGTCAACAAGATAATGTTGGCTGCCGGAGGCCGACCGGATCCGCGCATTGAGAAAATTCAAATGCTGGCTCGAGACCAGCGCATTCCTGTGCACACCTGCGAACGGCACAAGCTCGATCAGCTGTGCGGTCCTGAGCGGCGCCATCAAGGTGTGGTGGCTTTTATCAGCCCGGCAGAGATGTGGCAGCTGGAGGACTTCCTGGAGAAGTTGGAGATCGATCGGGCTGAATTGGATCTGTCCGGCAGATCCTTTGATGGATATATGGTGGCAATCGCCGATGGCATCGAAGATCCGCATAATCTTGGTGCAATCATTCGAGTGGCTGAGGCGGCAGGTGTGAAGGCGCTTTTGATTCCGCAGCGTCGAGCGGTCGGTCTGACCGGCACCGTCGCCAAGATTAGCGCTGGAGCCATCGCAAGTTTGCCGGTGGTCCGTGTCTCCAATCTAGTGAAAGCAATTGAAACGCTCAAAGAACATGGTTTCTGGGTGGTCGGATTGGATGGCTCCTCTCGACAACTGCACACTCAAGCGGATCTCAAGCGACCGCTGGCAGTTGTCATTGGTAGTGAGGGAAGCGGAATCGGGCGGCTTGTCAAAGAACACTGTGACTTTCTCGTAAAGATTCCAATGTTAGGAAAGACCGAGTCTCTCAACGCGTCGGTGGCGGCCGGAATATTTTTTTATGAAGTTGTGCGCCAATCTGGAGCAGGAAATG
>CAZSNX010000467.1:0-4145 GCA_964607945.1 uncultured Candidatus Obscuribacterales bacterium | reverse complement strand
GTTTGGAGTACCGACAAACATTGTGCGAAATTTATAAATCTCAAAGAATGTGCCATTAAGCCCGACACGCCGCTGATGGAAGAGGGCGGGACCGGGTGAGTCAAGTTTTATGCAAATTGCAATTAGAAGCAAAACCGGACCAAAAACCACCAGCATAATCCCCGATAAAGCAATGTCCGTAAGCCTCTTCAAAAAGAGACCGGAAGGTGAGATTACTTTTGGGGTTTGCTGTTTATCCAGCTGCACGGGGCTGTTCATGTTATCTTCCAGATCGTGCGGTTGTTTGGCGAACTTGAAGCCGCCTAATCATATCGAATTGCTTGATTAGATAGGCAGTGCATCCCTTTCATATTGTCTTGCTTCTACCAATCGACACATTCTAAAATGACAGACCTCGCTTTCCTTCGACTGCGGAAATCAATTTGCGTCTTACAGTCATAATTGTTAGCTGGAATACATGCGCCTTGCTTCGCCGTTGTCTGGAGACGCTGAAGCTCGAGTTGCGAGAGATCGACAGCGAAGTATTCGTGGTCGACAACTTCTCTGCCGATGGCTCGGCGGCGATGGTTGCAGCCGAGCATCCGTGGGTGAAGTTAATAGACAATCGGGAAAATCGTGGGTTCGCAGCGGCCAATAATCAGGCGTTTGCGCAGGCGGTCGGGCAGAATGTGTTGCTGTTGAATCCTGACACGGAAGTTGTTCCGGGCTCGATTGCGACGTTGTTGAAATTTCTCGACGAGCACCCGCGGGCTGGTGTGGTGGCACCGCAGTTGATCAATTCAGATGGCACTGTTCAAAGATCGTGCCGTCAATTTCCCACTTTTCTCGGCATGTTCTATGAACTGCTCGGTATGAGCAGGTTGTTTCCGGACGAGAAGAAATTTCGCGAATATAAGATGCTCGACTGGAATCATGACGACCAAAGACAGGTCGATCAGCCTGAAGGTGCTTGCTTGATGGTGCGCAGGCAGGTTGTCGACGAAGTCGGCACTCTGGACGAGGGCTTCTTCATGTTGTTTGAAGAGGTCGATTGGTGCTATCGCATCAAGCAACGCGGCTGGGAAATTTGGTTTACGCCGGCTGCGCGCGTTTTGCACCATTACGGCAAGTCCATCAATCAGGTCAAGGTTAGAATGATACTCTCCTCCCACCGAGGGTTGTTTCGTTTCTGGCGCAAGCACTACCGGCAGGGTCGCTGGTATCTCGACAGTTTTGCCTACGGTGGGTTGATGTCTTTGGCGTATCTGCGCATTGCGGCTTATCTGGCAAGCCGGGCCCTCAATCGTAAGATCGGCATGGGTGAGGCGGTTTAACTGGAAATGAGTGGCGATTGTGGAGACATATGATCTAGCCGTAGTCGGTGGTGGTGTGATCGGAGTGGCCACCATCAGAGCTTGCTTGCAAAAGCACCGCGGCCTTAAGGCCTGCCTGATCGAGCGTGAGTCAGAGTTGGCGCGGCATCAAAGCGGTCGCAACAGCGGAGTCGTGCACGTTGGGTATAACCAGAAACCAGGGACAGTCAAGGCAAGGTTCGTCGTTGAAGGCAGCCGGAGACTTCGCCAGTACTGCCGAGAGCGAAAGGTTTCGCTCGTCGAAGACGGCATATTGATAGTGGCCAGAGACGATCGCGAAGTTGCCGTTCTTAATGAGCTTCAAAAGCGGGGCAATGGCAATGGCGCTCGTGTAGAGATGATCGATGGCGCTCGTTTGCGACAGCTGGAGCCCCATGCTGCTGGTATTGCCGCGCTGCTTGCTCCGGATGGATCTAGCTTCGATTCAAGAGGTTACGTGCTGTCGCTTGCTGCCGAGGCTAATGAGCTGGGTGCAAACTTGCTTCTTTCAGCATCCGTCCAAGATCTAAAGGAGAATGGCAACGGTGTAGAGATCCGCACTAACACAGGCAGTATCAGAGCCAAAGTGCTGGTGTGCGCGGCTGGACTGTATGCTGACCGTCTTGCTCATAAGCTCGGCATGGGACTTAAGTACCAGATGGTGCCGTTTCGTGGCGAATACCACGAGTTAGTACCGGAAAGACGCAGTCTTGTGCGTGCACATATTTATCCGGCCCCTGATTTGCATTTTCCATTCCTTGGAGTTCATCTGTCGCGCACCTTCGACGGTCGAGTATTGGTCGGACCAGGAGCGGTGTTGGCTCTCGGTCGGGAAAGTTATGACAAGTCTCAGGTCAATCTTTCCGACGTCTTCGAGATGGCGCGCAAAAAGGGCTTCTGGCGCCTCTTTCTGTCTAAAGAGTTCAGGGATGTAGCGAAGCAGGAATGGAAGAAGAGTCTCTTTGCACGTGCTGTTCTTGCAGAGGCTCAGCAGCTTTTGCCTGCGTTGCGTGATGGCGATTTGGTACCAAGCCGAGCCGGCATACGTGCCCAGTTGGTCTCCGCTGACGGGCAATTGGTCGAGGACCTCACAATTGAAGAAAGCGATCGGACTGTTCACGTATTAAATGCTGTCAGCCCGGCGCTGACTTGCTCTCTGCCGTTTGCAGATCATTTGAGTGAATTGGTCGACAAAAAGCTTTAGACTGAAATGGGTATATCTGGCCTGAAGTCACCGGGGCTGGGGTGTTGCAAAGTTATCTGTCCGAATCGTGGCGAATGAGTCATCAAATCTGCAAGCGCAGCCTTGGGGCAGGCTTGCTAGCAATTTTCTTGTCAGCGGCGCTGGCTGGCCCGGCCTTTTCGGAATCGGCTGATTCGGTCGCTCCTGCTTCCGGCGCCGCTGAGAATGCCTTATCGGCCATGGAGAGCCGGTTGTTTTCGGTCAAGCATGCCAAAGACGCTGTCGCCAAGCGGCTTGAGCGGCTGGAGATAATGGTGTATGGTGCTATCCGCACTGGCAGTGAAGACGAGCGAATGAGGTCGCTGCTCAAATCGCTTGGTGTCAATCCGGCATCTCCAAAAGGTTCCAATCCGGTAATGATTCAAGGAAGGCTCGAGGAGATAGCGGGTTCGGTGGCTGAGTTGCCGTCCGGGCTGGGGAAAAAGGCGACACCGCTCTTGAAAGGAAGCATCGCCTCCTATCCGGAAGAATGGCTTGGGCACTGGGGCGGTCATTTAAATGTGAGCTGGTTCTATGGCAGCTTCGGTGGTATCACTTTTGCCAACGGTACGCCAGGAGTGGCGGTGTTCAGCTTTGTCAAAGATGGTACCAAGGTGCGTTTGCTGCCGACTAACATCGTCTTTCCGGCAGTCACGACCAGCATGAGCTCGTCGATTGTAACTACTCGCGCCCACGACAACGGTCAGGTGCGCAGTGGATCGATTCAAGCCGTACCTGAGCTCGACTTGCGTGAGTCCTCCTACTTCTCGTCGATGGGTGGTAAAGTCAATTCTTCCGTGGTGCGCAATACATTGCGGTCGCTCAAGCCGGACGTGATCGAACAGGATATCGTGGTCGGCAGCCGGCGCCTTAATGCACAGGGAAGATTCCTTCAAGATACCTATAAGGAAACAGTGATTCGCCTGACGCGCTGTCGCGATGATCTCCTTTGGGCTGCCGTCGTGCATGTTGGCTATGGGACTGACGGGCAGGTGAGCTATCAAATTCATATGCAAGGCTGGTTAACCGACCGCTGGAAGACAGCTGCTTTGGAGATGGAAAAGATTGAAGGAAGATCGATTGCCGAAATGGGATACCGTGAGCTTACAACGGATCTTGGCGAAACAAGCACAAACATTCGCCCGCGCACGCCGATTCCCAGACCACGAAGACGATGAAAGTTAGTAACTCGTTTCCGAGTGATGCACTACTGTAGCGGCTGGGCTATGACCAGCCCGGCGATGCATGGCAGCGCCCCTGCGGATTGTTAATTTGGAATCGCTGTACTAGTTTGGTGAATCAGCTGCGAACTTTCGATACCAGGCAATCGTTTCGACTAGGCCGTCCTTGAGGCTGAACTCAGGCTTCCAGCCGAGACGTTGCTTGGCTTTGGTGGCATCCAAGTACTGTGAGTGAATCTCTCCAGTTGCTATGTTTTGGACTTTTGGTTCGAATGTCTGCTCGGTCAATTCGAGGATCATTTTGACAATCTCGATGACGCTCAGTGCCTTTTCCGGGCTGAAGTTGAACGCTTCACCGACTTCCTTGCCGGCGCTGACATGCTCGGCCAAGCAAATGTACGCTCTAGCAGC
>CAZSNX010000466.1:0-4146 GCA_964607945.1 uncultured Candidatus Obscuribacterales bacterium | reverse complement strand
CTTTTCCTTATCCATCACGCCGATTGCAATTGCTCGTAGTTTGTCTTCGGTGCGAACAGCGCTTGCTAGCGGATTCTTGGGATCTGTTGCTTGTATTCTTGCTGCTTCTACTGATTGGTTTAAAATTACCTCGACAAGCTGCTTCTCCTTTGCAGAAAATCCGGCATTTAGGACTTGGTCGCGCTCGGTCTTGTTGATGTGAGCTAGAGTCCGCGCATCCATCGCCATGAAGTCTTTCATGAAGCTCTTGCTGTCGAAGACAGGGTGGCTCTCCCCTTCCCCGTGAGATTCGTAATGCGTGTGAAGCTCCTTGAGCGTTTCCATCGAGACGTGTCCGTTGTCTCGAACTGATTGAACGTATTTCTTGTAATTCTCCTCACTGTTTCCAAAGACAGCTTTTGCGGCTCTATCAAACTGCTCCTTGAACTTTGGATCGTTGTCGAGCCGCTCGCGAAGTTTGTCGCCTTTCTCGCCCTGGAACGCTGCTGTGAGACTCGAAACAGCCTGTTGGTAGCCACCACTACCAGTGGCTTTGTGCTCCCACAATTGAAACACTGCGTCTTTTTCTGGCTTCTTGTCCGGGTTCTCTTTTATCTGCCGCAAGATTGCCTGTGCAGCTTCATATCGTGGGTCACCTTCTTCGCCCTTTATAGTGTCGGCGACGAGTCCGTCAATCTTCTTTTGATAATCCTTGTCGGTAGCGTACTTACGCCGCTCTTCAGGTGTCATGTTGGCGAGAGCGTCGTACATCGCTTTGCGATCGTTTCCGTACCAGTGAACATTGTCCTTCAATGCCTGTTCGATTGGTCGGCGCACATTCTCTTGTACTGCCGTATGCATCTGAGTGCGGAAGTGCTCGAGAGCAATCCTTTCATTATTGAGAGCAGGATCATTCTGTAGCTGTTGCAAAGCCGCTTCGCGATCGCGCGGACCCAATTTGTAGAGATGGTTGTGCAATTCTCGACCGTCAAAAAATGCCTTCACTCCGGTGGCATCTGCGCGGTAATCTTGCAGATTGCGGTGAGTGCTGACATCTCTGAGTTCTTGTTCTGTTAGTCTCTTTCCGTCTTTCTCTTGATTGTACTTTTGAAGATTTTGATAACTGTCCAGAGCCTTTTGGTCTGACTTGCTAAGGTTGCCTGCGGAGTATTGTTCGTAAGCGGCCAGACTATTCTTTTGCTCTTGAGTAAGACGCTGTTCGGCTGCTTTGCGGTCGTCACCGGTCAGTCCTTGCAGTTGCTGCGAGACTGTGCGCCCTGCATTTATGTTTTGCGACAGTTGCTGGCCTTGAGCTACTTGACTCTTGACCGACTCATTGCCGGCTGTCACTTGATCGGCTACGCGCTTGCCTTCGCCTCTTTGCCATTCATTAAACTTCTCAATGCTAGCCTTTTGTTCGGAAGTCAGTTGATTCTTTTGTGCTTTCTCATATAGATCGAGATTTGCTCGTTGCTCCGGCGACATATTTTGCCGGGCAACATCCTTCTCGTACTCTGACTTGTTGGCGAGAGGCTCGGCTAGTCGCCTGCCTTCATCGAGTTGTCTGGAAAGCGACTCTCCGGCTCTAATCTGCTGATCGAGCCCTTTGGCATTCTGTGCAGTCTCCGCTGTCTTTAAGGCTTGTTTGTCAGTTTCGGATAACTTACCTTCCTGGTTTGCCTTGAGTGTGTGATATCCGAGAGCTTTTTGATCTGCTTCTGATAGCTGACGTTCGGCTGAGGCTCGCAATGCTGGTGGAAGCTTATCCAGGCGTTGAGCAATTTCCTCGCCCTTCTTGCGAATTTCGTCTTGCTTTTTGAAGGCATCGAGAGCATCCTTTTGCTCCTGAGTCAAATTCTTTTCGGCTTCGGCTCTTTCAGCTCCTTCCTTCTTGTTGAGATCGTTAGCAAGCTGAGCACCGGTTTGCACTTGCTCGTTGACTTGCGCTCCGACAGCCATCCGGGATTGCAGTGCTTCCCCGCGCTCTATCTGACGGTCTAATTTGCGTGATTCCAATAGACTGTTGTATTCAGCCGGAGGAAGATCCTTTGCACCCGGTATAAACTTCTGGAGCTGCTGATCGGTAAAGGCGGCTTCCCGCTTCCCGTAAATTCCTTGCTCTCCATGCATTCGGCGAGCGAAATCCATCTTCTGATCGAGCACTTCGCGCGCGCCCTTGGCTTTCTCGCTCTCTCCGAAAGCCATTCTTAAGTGGTTGCGGGCTCCAAATTCGGCATCCTGGTTTGATGCGAGCGCGTCGAATTGATCGCGCGGCATTCCCTCGACAACTTGCGCTATTTCTTGAGCACTCGAGTGATACCAGAATCCCGACTTGGCTTGTGCGTCTGTTGAGAATGTTTCGCCGGACATTCTGTTGAGGTCTGCCTGGGTTCGTTCTGCTTTTCTCGACCAGTGCATATTGTCGAGTTGCGTCTTTAGACTGTTGTAGTAATCAATCGACGCTTGCCGTTCAGGATGATCTTTAAGCTCCTGTTGCGCAGATTCTTTTTGCTCCCTAAGTTGTTTCGTCATTTGTGCTTTGGAGCTGTTATAGAAGTCGATTGATGCCTGACGTCCCGGGAATCTCTTGAGTTCGGCTTCTGCCGAACGTTTCTGTGCATCCGTTCCGTCGAGTCTTGCCTGCAGGCTGCGTCCTTGATAGAACTTTGTTCGGTCCTCCCTAGACATTTCCTGTATGAGTTGGGCTTCTGTTCCATTCAGTCGTCGCTCGAGACTGCGGCCTTCCTGGAATTTCAGGCGATCCTCTTTCGACATGCCGTCGATAATCTTATTGACGTTGTCCTGATTAATGCTGAAGCCCCAGTTCTCCTGCTCAAGCTGGGTTTTTACGCTCAACTTGCCGTCGTTCAAGAATTCATTGGCCTTAGTCATCAATCGACCAGCGTCATGGGCTCCCTTTCTAATCGACTCGCTATATGTGTATTGATGATCGGTGGAGCGGTCTATCGATTGAACAAGTGCTTGTTCGAGACGCTCCTGGGTAATCAGTTTTTGGGCTTCTTTTCGAGTTTCGTCTTTGATTGCTCCTTGAGCGGTAACCTCCATAAAATATGCTGTTCGCTGGACGGCTTGCTGTCGGAATTTTATGATTGCGTTCGAGTCATTTTTGGACTCACCATCTGCCCCATCGACCTTGTGGTCAAGAGCCATATTGATCAGTTTGAGCTCTTGCTCAGTAGTCCTTGTATCGAAGCCGTTCTTGAGATAAGTATCGATCGATTCCTTGTGGAAAGGAGAACCATTTTTGTAGGAGCTGCTATTCCTGATGGCATCTTCCAGTGACTGACCCTTATTTTTCTCGGCGAAAAGCTCTTTTGCTCTGTCGAGACTTTCTTGAGAAAGCAGTCGGCCGTTGTCGCGCATAGAGCGTTGAATCTGTTCCTGGCTGCGTCCCCTGTTCCACCAGTAATCGTTGGATTCTCTTAAATCGGAGTTGAAGTTGATCGCTGCTCGCTCGGCATCAGCATCTTTCTTGTTGGTGGCTCTTCTATTGAGACTCTCTTTGATCTGGTCGCCACCAGAGCCAAGTCCCTTGTAATCTACGTATTCTGCGAATGTCGATGCATTTCCCTTATAGCTGGAGTTCTTGATGTACTCATCCAGCTTCTTCTTCATCAACGCTGCCTGGTCAGGGCTCAAGTCTTTGAGTTGGTCTAGAATGTCTTTGGCGCGAGAACTGTCCCAGAAGTAGGAACTTTCAACAGCTTTTACGATTGCATTGTATTTCTTTTCGAAAGTCTCTTTGTCTACCAGCGTCTCCTCTCGACCGGTATTGAGGTTGGTAATGTGTTCACTACCTGATTCATCGAGCTTGTATTGTTGTCCGGTATTTTCATCAACCCGGAAGCTACCAGAGAAGTTGTGACTTGAGTTCTTATTGGATGTCCACTTGAAGCCATCCGTTGTCGTAAATGTTTCGGCATTAGGTCCTTCGCCTCTAGTAAAGCTCTTGAGCTGATTTTCATTTCCGTGAATATCTTTGCCGCCCCAGGTGAAGGAGGTGACATCTCCTTTCCCAGATATGGTCTTCTCAAGGTGATTGTCGAGACCTTTGATTGAGATCCCGCCGCTGTCATGAAGGGTAAAGGCCTTGCCGTCCATCCCCAGCATTCGTGTTACTTTCTCGGTTCTCTGACCTCTAGTAAC
>CAZSNX010000465.1:0-4146 GCA_964607945.1 uncultured Candidatus Obscuribacterales bacterium | reverse complement strand
GGTCGACTCAGAAAGTTGCAGCTTCCGGAAGGATGGTTGAAGGCAAGAGAGCTGCTTGGCCAAGTCGGCAACAGTTACTTGATTTACTTTACACCGCCCACCAAACCCGATGTGCAAATTTGCTTTCATTTCAGGGGAAAGCTACTGAAAGCAGAGTACGGGTCACAGTTCGAATCGTTACTTTCCGCTCCAACCCATCATCTCTTGCCCGCAGAGACTAAGAAGATTACCCAGATAATCGGCAATCAGGCGTCGCCGGAAGTGTTTGAACTCGAACAGGCCAGAACTGAAGATGTTAACGGAGTAACGGTTCTGTCAATTGAAGGAAGGTATTGCGAAATCGACCGATACACATACTCGATTTATATCAACGGCTCCAACCAGGGTTGCGCAGTGCAAGAGATTTACTTCTTAGCCCCTACCAGCCAGTACGTTCAATACCTGCCAGAATTCCTAAGAACAATCAGATCAATCAACTGGCAAAGTATGACTCCCTAATATCGTTCAAGCAGAAAGTAACTTTGCTCGGCAGTTGAAGTCAGCTGGCAGCTTGCAATTCTCACAATCACTGATTAAAAGGGGCAGGGACTGGCGAACCCCGGCGAACTCTCGGCTTGCGGTCCACATCTGCTGGCAATGGCTAACTTCTGCGATCTCAAGCCAAGACTTGCTCATCAGTCTCGAACTTGCAACAGCTGATAGATTTCAATGAAGTTTGAACTTCGGTCCGCCATCTACCGGCGCAGAAGAGCTTTCGTCCATCATTCCATGCTGCATTTGCAAAATCACCGTGCCACCGCCGGGGGTGACTAACACTTTATCTGAATGAGACTTTTGCATCCCCGCATCCGGAACTGCCGGGGAGGCAGAACGACCGCGCACCAAAACTCCGCGGCCCCTGGATGTTGTCGGTTTGGATTCGAGTAGGTGTCTAATCACCCCTTTCTTGGCGAGCGACTGGTCGCTATATAGTGCGACAGTATATGTGTGCCAGATCCGAGCCATTACGGTGCCTCCTGTAACGTTCGCGCCAGCAATCGGATCTCCTTCGTTATTGCCGCTCCAGAGGGCCGTAACAAGATCCGGAGTGAATCCGACGAACCAGAGATCTCTTGCTTGATCCGAAGTACCGGTTTTGCCTGCCACGAACAGATTAGCGATATTAGCCGCCTGACCGGTGCCATTGGTTACAACACTGCGCAAGGCTGAAACCAGCTGTGAGATTGGCTCAGCACCAAAGCCGCGAGCAGTTGGCTGCTCAAATGTTTGCACTACTCGACCGTTCCTATTATCAATGCGACGCAGCACCCAAGGATAGATAGTAAGACCGTCGCGAGCGAATGTCGCATAAGCTCCAGCCAATTCCAATGGTGTTATTGGTTCGCTACCCAGTGACAAAGACAAGTTTGGCTCGAGTTTCTCCCTGATACCAGCGCGTTTTGCAACGTCAACGACAGCTGAAATTCCCACGCGCTGAGCCACTCTTACGGCACACACGTTTCTCGAACGAGTTAGAGCTTCAGCTACCGTAATCGTGCCAGAGAATTTCCCGTCATAGTTTTTAGGCTTCCACTCGGTGCCATTCGACAACTCGACTACCAGCGGAGTATCATCAATCCGGCTTTCCGGTGTCAGAACTTGAGCGTCAAACGCAGCCAAATAGACAAAGGGCTTGAAGGCGGAACCAACAGTATGTCCATGCGTGGCGCAATTATACTGACTCTTTTCAAAGTCACCTACACCTCCTACCATAGCCAGGACGGAACCATCTTTTACAGATACTGTGACGAGCGCTCCCTGATCGACACCTGCGGGTGCATTAGCCACTCCCTGTATTAAGACGCGTTCGGCGATTGTTTGCACCTCGGGATCCAGCGAAGTGTAGATGCGCAAACCGTGTCGGCGAATCTCCCCGGGAGTGTACCGTTGCCGCACCAAATCGAGCACATAACTTACGAAATAAGGATACTTGTTAATAGCCTGCACGCCAGTCGGTTCTGCTTTCTCCCAAAACCGCAACTGTTCTAAACGAACTTGCTCCGCTTGCGCCACCGATAGAAAACCATAGCGCACCATCTTATCGATCGTTTCCAGTTGCTGAATCGCCGCCTTAGGCCGATTGTCTTGCATTCCCAAATTGGTAGGCGACTTAATCAAGCCTGCTAAAAATGCACTTTCCGATACACGCAAGTGTGCAGCCGGTTTACCGAAGTAATAACGAGCAGCCTGCTCGATGCCATACGCACCACTACCGAAGTAGGCCTCATTTAAGTACATCTCCAGAATCTGATCTTTACTATATCTTCTTTCTAATTCCCAAGCAATCAGCGCCTCTGTTATCTTGCGATCGATCGTTCTTTTGGATTGCTCAAAAAATAGATTCTTGGCCAACTGTTGAGTGATGGTGGATCCACCTTCGACGACATGCCCAGCTTGGAGATTGGCCAACAATGCTCGTGCAGTTCCTATGAAACTGATCCCATGATGTTCGTAAAAGGTGTGATCCTCAGCGGCAAGCACTGCCAATTTCATGGCTGGAGAGATTTGGCTGAGTTCAACTCTCTTGCGATTTTCAGCACCTTTGAAACTACAAATCAGTTTATCGTACCGATCAAAAATCTGAATGGGATCGCCTCGATCGTAACTCTCCAAGCTTGAAAGCGGCGGCAAATCCTGCACCTGAATCCATACCTTTAACGAGAGATACAGTAACAAGCTTGCTACGACAAATGCCAGAGTCATTACAGTCCACTTAGACAATCCAAGTAGGATTTGCCCGAAGCTTGGTACTTCGCTATATTTTGGAATCTGCTGGCGTGGCCGCATTCTTAGTCAATTCGGCAGCGAGTGGACCTCGCCCTCTACTATAGCCTAAGTATGCGGTAAAGAACTGTTTCGTCGTTGTCGATCACCAGTAGAGTGACTGCCAGCTAAATTGATTTGGCAATCTTTACCGTTAATGGGGACACAAACGCGCGAATCGAAGAATAACCGATATATCTTGACCGAAGGCAAGCTTCCAGTAGACGATCGCGCGCCCAACGAACCCGATCTACAACGCACCAATGAGCAGCCAGGTAGAGTTGAAGGTACTTTCTGCTTACAAATTCATACGTACTCTTGATGAAATCAACTGCAGCGTCAACGTTGCTCGAGACTACATTAGAGCTGACTCCATTACTCTCTTCCGATCCGATCGCAGCACTACAGCGAACGTATCGGTTGCCGAAGGCAGCGCTAGCTAATCCGGCAAGTTCGAGCATAGTTAGAGCCGCTGAAAGCTGATTTGCCGGTAACGCAAGTCGCTGGCAAAGATCATCGAAATGAACCGGATCTTGAGACAACAGATCCAATACAGCGCCCGCCTGCTCACCGATCAAACCGCGATCGCTTGCCGTTAGAAAGTCGCAGCCAGCAATGACATTCGCCTTAGTCACCCCCATTTCACAATTTTGAACTTCCTCACAGTCAGTTTTTATAGCTATGTCTCGTCCAGGATGCCAACTGCTCTGCTGACCGACTAGCTGTCCTCCGGTGTAAGAATCCTCCAGCACTCTTTGCTCGGTTCGAGGATGTGCCCCAGCCGGAGTTTGAAAGCTTCGCCTAGCAAAAACACAAACAAAATCAGCAGAGCGTGCACTGTCATCTGCCATTTCACCGAGTATTACCAACATTAGCTTCCGAAGAATCAGCAGAGCTGTTGAAAATGAAACACCCGCGAGTCTATGAAATCGAGACGAACTTAAACTAATGCCATGCTCCAATAACCAAATTGCGCCGAGCCACGGTCTAGCTTTTCGCATCCGACAAAAGAATGTGTCAGCGGTAATCCAAGCGGTCTTTCCGCAACTCTTGCACTTTAGTGCTCGATCTGAATGCGACCTAACTACTTGCTTAGACGCACAAAAACGACATCTGACACCCAACGTTGACGATGCCCTCTTGTAAATCTCCTCGAGGCAGTCCCTCTCTGTAGGAAAGTGTCTCTGGAAGTCTTCCCAACAGGCAATCAATTTAGCTTCATTATCATCCGCGCGCTTCCTTCGAGCGGAGCGGCTGACTGCAAGAGAAAGGTTGGAATTCATAGCACAACCAGAGATCCGATTGAACCTACTTAGTAAAACGAAATCGCAATGGAAATAGTTC
>CAZSNX010000464.1:0-4156 GCA_964607945.1 uncultured Candidatus Obscuribacterales bacterium | reverse complement strand
GTCGAGCGCCGCACCGGCTAAGCAGGCGGAAAAGCCGAAAGAAAAGTCCAAGAGTGTCGAGCCGGTTTCGTATGTACAGCAAGGTGTGCCTAATCTGATGCTGGGCCGCATCCTGGTAGAGTCCGGTTTGATACCTAAAGATGTGTTGGAAGCGGCTCTCAACCTGCAAGATCTGGTCCGAAAGTCAGGCTTGACGCCGATTGAAGCTACTGATGTACTGCGAAAGGTGCAGACTCAGGGCAAGAAAGTCGAGCAGGTGATTGCTGAGTTGAAAGGGCAAGAGTATGTCGAGCCTGAGCCGCCGAAATCAGATGCGGTAGATCTCTTGAAGCAAGCCGGTTTTGTCAGCGAGCAGGACATTATCAAAGCGAAGCATGTAATCGTGCAGCTGAGAAAGGCTGGTTTGGACTCGCCGCAAGGAGCTGAAACTGCGAAAGCCTTGCTTGATCTTCTGCGGTTGGCCGGGTTCATAACTGATGAAGACATCAGGCGCGCTTCGGCCAGCAGCTCCAACAATCCTACCGAGATCTGCAAATCGCTTTTGTCGTCGGGAACCATTGATGCACTGTCGTTCGAAGTGGCTTCACGCTTCGTAAAACACGTGAGGCGCTCGACTTTCAAGCAAGAGCAAGCGATTATCGCTCTTCATTATTCGCAGCGGTCCCGAACCGGATTCGAGGAGACTGTGCACGCGCTTGGCTGGAAAGTGCCGATCGAATCATAGGCGATACTACAGGCAGTGCGGTTAACACTGTGGAGTCGATTAGTAAGGGAGGGAAGTGGATAATGTCTGTCATGCGCCTCGCCGAAGCAGGATATCGATTGCTAGTCTTGGTAGGAGATTTGTGCGGGCACCTTCTCTTGCTTGTGTTCAGATTGAACTGGGGCTGGCAGCTGTTTATCAACGGCAAAGGCAAGCTGGCAAATCACGGCGACATCGTCGATTTCTTCAAGAGTTTGAATCTGCCTTATCCCGATTTCACCGCTTGGTTTGTGGGAGGGGTCGAGTGCCTGGGTGGATTGGCTCTAGTGGCCGGTTTTGGCTCTCGCGCAGTCGGCCTTATTTTGACGATTAATATGACCGTCGCATATCTGAGCGTGCCGGATGATCGCCAGAAGGTGCTCAACATCTTCAAGGATCAAGATGCATTTCTGCAAGCCGACCCGTTTTTCTACTTGCTTACAGCGATTGTTGTTTTCGTTTTCGGCAGCGGCTTCTTTTCAGTCGACCAGATTTTAAAGAGCTTTGTCTTTGAAAGGAAAGATTCGTCCGAGCAGTCTGAAGACAAGTCTGCCGAAGCGAAAGTCTAGGTCAATTCGGGCGTTGCCCGCCGGCATCTTCTTTGCGAGCCGACATGGACTTGGCGGTCATGCCAACTTGGAATGCCTGCATCAGATCGCCGCTTTGATACAGCAATTCCGAGTAGGTTTGCAAAATGCCTGCGTACTCTCGATTGTTTTGACCGAGCGGACCTTTAAGGAGGTCGACTGCACTCCGGCACCGGTCTCTAGCTTGTGAGGGGAGACCTTTGGCCTTAAGGCAGAGTGCTCGATAATAGTCGATGGTTCCGGATTGCAAATCATGATTGATTTGCAGATTCGACCAGTATTTGCCGGCTTGCTCGTAGTCGGCCAGCGCGTCATTCCAATCACCGCGGTGACGGAAAAAGTCGCCGCGTTTGCTGTAAAACAAGGCGAGCGTTTCCGGTGCAATCATTCCCTGCGGGAAACGACCTTCGCTGAAGCGATGCTCCAGCCACTGATAGCTGTTCCAAGCCTCTTTCGAGTCGTTTTCCAAGTAGTAGCAGTCAGCCATTTTCGAATAAGCATCGAACATTAATGGTGGCGGCGGCGAAGGGTACATGTTGTAGTTGTCGATAGCGGTTTGAAATAACCGTGCGGCATCCTTGTAACGGCCGAGGATGTAGGAGCAATTGGCCATCTTGGTGTAAAGTTCGCCCCAGTCGGCTCGTGATTCGAGTTCCAAAAGATCTATCAGCGGCTTGGGATTGGCCTGCACCAGCTGATCGAAATAGGTGGAAGCTTGGGTGTAGCGACCGTACTTGAAGTGGAAGTACGCCAGTGACTTCAGGCAGCGCGCCAAGATCGAGCGGTCGCTCGCAGCACTTCTTCTGGCATGCTCCAAGAGCTTCGATCGCTTGATCTCTTCGATTGCAAAATCTTCAGGCGGCTGGGCATGCTCGGTGGGATAAAGCGGCCAAGCCACTTCGTGATAGGTGGGGGTAGCTGACGAACCGAATAATGAGTATGTCATCCAGCCTGAAATCAAGCTGAGCACCAAGATGATTGCAGCCAGAACAGAAAGGAGGCGGATCGGCAGCCGCTTCCGGAGCGGGGCCGATCTGATTTTGAGCAGATCGAAATTGGCGGTCAATTGGGAGAGCCAGCTCTTGCGCAAACCACGTGCCACCAACTCCAGATCTTCTTTCAATTGAGCCATTGTCTGGTAGCGCTGATCGGTGCTCTTGGCCAGACATTTAAAAATGATTGGCTCCAATTGGTTGAGTTTGGGAAGATCCGGCTTGATTTGAGCGAGTCCGGGCGGCAATTCGTTGATCTGTTTGTAGATGGTGTCGTAAAGGCTGCTTCCAACCAGCGGTGCCTGTCCGGTCAGCGATTCGTAAATCAAGCAGCCCATGGAGTAGATGTCTGATCGTCCATCCAGTTCTGTACCCAAGCACTGCTCCGGGCTCATGTAGATCGGGCTGCCGAAAACTTCTCCGGTTTGAGTCAGCTTGAGGACATCGCCGCCTTCTTGGGGAAGCATTTTGGCGATACCAAAATCGACAATCTTGACAATGTCGTGCTCGTTTTCGTTGGCGGTTAGCATAATATTGCTTGGTTTTAAATCGCGATGAACAATGCCGTTGGTGTGTGCATGCTGCAATGCGTCGCAGGCTTGAATGAAAATGTGCATTGCGCGCTCGACTGAAAGCGGGCCATTTTCATCTATCACTTCCGCCAGAGATTTGCCTTCCAGGCATTCGATCACTTGATAGGCTTGAGCATCGGGTGTGATGCCGAAATCGAAGACCTTGACGATGTTCTGGTGAGATAAAGTGTTTGCCGTACGTGCTTCCTGCTGGAATCTCATCAAGCTTTGGCTGCTGCGCACCAGGTGTTTATGCAGCATCTTGAGCGCCACATTCTTGTTCATCAATTGGTGCCGTGCTTTGTACACCACACCCATGCCACCGGTGCCAAGCAAGCAAAGTATCCTGTACTTGTCGGCTACGAGTGTTCCGGCTGGCAGTATTTCTGTTTCAGAATGAGCCGTCCTTTCGGCTGGGCCCGCTCCATGCTCTGGTTCGTTAAGATCCACAGAAATATTCTAAAGTATGATTGTTAACGTGGTTGGCGCAACAGATGCGAGCTCATCAAAAAATGGCCCGGCTCTTCCCCAAAAAGCACATTCTCTTCAATGCCTCTTTCGTCATGATGATCGGTTTTGCTGTGGTTGTCAACTCGGGGCGAGCAGATGCGAAGGGTCAAGGGTGGGTCTTCGAGCAGCGCAGCGAGTACTATGGTCGCCATACGACTGTAATTAGCGAAAGTGGATGCAAATTGAATTCTGAAAAGCTCGGAATTACGCTCGTTACGCATGGCCCTGATTGGGAGATATTAGTTAGCAATGCCAAGAAAAGGGAGTTTCTCGAGCTGACTCAGCAACAATGGCAAAAAAAGATGGGCGGTCATCATAATCGAGAATGGCAGCGCTACAGGTGGATCAAGAAAGTCGGGGAAGATACTGTGGCTGGATTGAAAGCCGATCATTATCAGGCTCTGGACGACAAGATGCATGATAAAAGTCGAAAGTACAGGGTTTTGACCAGCGCCAACAAGAATCAAGCATTTAACTCGGAGATCTGGGTTGCTCGCGATGTGAAGGCACCGCCGCAAGCGGCTAGCCTGACGGCCGGGCTGGGTGGACTACCGATGGAAATGGGATTTGTTTTGCGCATTTATCAGTTTAAGATCCCCGGTCAAAAGTTGGTTGCGCTCGATACTGTCAAGGCTAACCACACTAAAATTTCGCCAACCGAGTTTACGTTGCCCAAGGGCTACAAACGAGTAAAGGATGAATTCGATTTGCTGATGATGGACGAGGGCGGCGCTGACGATGCGGCCTCACTGT
>CAZSNX010000463.1:0-4157 GCA_964607945.1 uncultured Candidatus Obscuribacterales bacterium | reverse complement strand
ATTGTGTATGTGATATCGTCGGCGGTGAGCGGTGTTCCATCCGACCATTGCAAGCCTTTTCGAAGCCTTATTGTATAGTCCAGTTTATCCGGTGAGATTTCAATCGAGCGCGCCAGTCTTGGATATGGCTTTCCGGTCCAGGCGTCGACATCGACCAGGCGTTCGAACATCAAGAATCCGATGCCGCTGCTATCTGCGTCGCTGCCGGCCCAGTAGTTGAATGTCTTTGGTCCACTGCCGATAGTGCAGACGGTAAGTGAACCGCCGAAGCTGCCATGCTCTCCACGAGCCTGCCAGAACTCACCTACTGAGCCGTCTGGTTGAGTGACCTCCTTGAGTTTGAATGGTCCGGGATCGGGAAATTCTGTCGCCGAAGTGGACGCGCTGGAGCCGGAGCTTGGCGGGAGCTTTGCAAAGGATGACTGGGAGACACCCTTGTCCGGGGCTTTCGCGCATGACGAAAGCAGAATAGCCGTCAGTCCTGCGACAAGCAGATTTCGCATGCGTTTGGCCTCTATTTTTTGTAGATCTCCTCGAGGTTGTGCATACCCATTGCCGACTGGGAAAGTTGAGTCGGTTCATAGTTCTTCAGCGAGTTTCGCACGCCGATAATGTCCATCGGGCTTACGAGATAAATCATAGGTGCTTCATCATAAAGTATCTTTTGGTACTCGTTGTAAATCTCCGTGCGCTTGGCCTTGTCTAGAGTCTCCGCTCCCTTGTTGAACAGCTCGTCCAGCTTCTTTTCCCACGGCCGTGCATCGGTGACGGCAACCTTGCCTTCGCTGTCTGGTAGCCGTTGATCAAACAAGTGCAGTCGTCCGTCGCTCTTGTATTCGTTGGCTCCGTCGTTTGGTTCGAGTGGATCGCCGGGGCTCATCGACATTATGCAGGCCTGCCAATCAAGCGAATTGCCGATCTTGTCTCCCAGGATATTGAAGTCAATCATTTGGAAGTTGACTTTCATTCCCAGTGATTTCAAATCGTCGACGATCATGTTGCCGATCGCCTCATAGAAGGTCCCGCCTGACGATGCCAGTAAGTCAAACTCGACTTTGTTGCCGTCCTTGTCGTAGAGAAAACCGTCTTCCTTCTTCTTGAAGCCGGACTTTTCCAGCAGGCTTAAGGCATACTGCGGATCGGCAGCGAATGCTTGCAACTGCTTGTTGCAAAACGGGCTGGCTGGCGGCTCAGCTGTAAAAAGCGGCGCTCCGATTCCTTTTAAGTAATTTGCCACCATATGGTCGCGATTAAGGGCGTGATTGACTGCTTGCCGAAAGTTGACGTCGTTAAACCACTTGGATTTGACGGGATCTACGTATGGTTTTTGCGATTTCGGATTGGCACGCTGATTCATATTGAAGGTAACGAAGGTGGTGCCGATTGTCGGTCCTAGGTTATGCAGTTTGAAATCAAGCGAGTTTTGCAGATCCAGCAGTTCGGCCACGTCTCGCGCTCGAACGGGAGTAATGTCAATCTCTTTCGCGCGAAACTTGAGCAGATTCGTGTTGACTTCCGGAACAATCGTGTAAACGATCTTCTCCAAATAAGGAAGGCTCTTTTGATCTTTGTTGACCATATAGAAGTTCTTGGTAGGAACGAATTCGACTCGTTGTGCCGGCACATAGCGGGACAGAACGAACGGTCCACAAGTGACCAGTGTCTTGGGATCGCAGTTGGCTGCCCACAATTGTTTAAAGGCATCCCGGCCGTTCTTCTTCTTCAAAATCGGCTCGACTATATGTTTCGGTGCAATTTGAACGCCGAGCAGCCGGGCAAATGGGGCAAACGGCTTAGCCGTTACAAATTTGTTTGTCAGTTCGTCCACGACCGTTACGGTTGGTGATTTGCCGTCAACCGTTGTCACGTCTCTCAATGACGAGTTGCCATAGCCGCCGGCGATGATTGTGTTCCAGGTAAAGGCAACATCCTCGGCCGTTATCGGCTTACCATCGGACCACTTGAGTCCTTTGCGCAGCTTAGTTGTATAGGTGACCCCGTCGGGATCGACTTTGAACTCGGAGGCAAGGTCTGGAAAGAGCTCGCCTGTATAGGGGTCTATTCCCACAAGTCCTGAAAACATTAGGTTTGCCAGGTCTCGAGACTGAGTGTCGGAGGCGGTCCAGGGGTTGAAGACTTTCGGATCCGAGCCGACGATCGAGCGTACCAACGTACCACCGTTTTTGCCGGCTGCGAAACGTCCGACACGCATCTCTGCTCCGTTAACCAGCGCGGTTGAATAGGCGCCGGGATACTGGGGATTTACCAGCGGCAGGGCGCTGGTCGATGCAGCCGCTGGTGCGCCGGTTGTAGTGCCTGTATCGCCTGTGGTGCTTGCTGTTGGTCGCTGACCGCAGCTAGACAGCGCAAATGACGACAGTAGGCAGAACGCCAAGAGCTTTCTTACTGATTGCATCGTTACCTCTAGAGAAGTTGGATTGCTTCGATCGGCTGGCTTTTAAACGGGCAGCGATCATTTGAGCAGTTTGACAGGACATCATTTTAGAACAGTAACTACCATTCTGGCTGTCCATGAAAGCAGTAATCCGAAAGCATGCTTGCCAAGTTCTGCTTGTTTCTACAGCCGCCAGGTTCTCTCTGGAACAAGGGGGCGATCGTTTCGTCTTTACCGCTTAACAGTTGTGGGTGGTTTATGAAAGTTCGCTGGATAACATTTTGCCTAATCTGTGTTGTGAGCTTCATGGCAGCTTTGCCGCCGGCACTGGCTGACGGTGGTTCAACCTTATTCAATAGGTTCACCAATATTGCAAAACAGTATGTGAACAACCTGACTGAAAGCAGCTATTCTCAAGCCTCACCGGCTCAGACTTATAATGATGCCTTAAGCAGACACGGTAGTGGCAATTATTACCGTCAGCCGGCTCCATCGCTTGTCGACCCTTCGGCATTTTCTTCAGGAACTGGCAGCGTCAGCACGTCCAGCGTTCAATTGCCTGCGCGGACAGATGCGCAAGGCTTGGGCGCCGCTGCATCCAGCTTTGCTGTTGCGTTGACCAGAGCGGATCTTGCGCTGCTCGGTGCTCATGACGTGGTTGTATTAGTAGATAAGTCGGGCTCGATGGCGACAGTAGACTGCCCGGCCTACGGCGGTGCTCAAACTGGCTTGGGTTCACTGTTTCGCCAGGTCACTGCCATGACCGGGCCGGAAATCTCCCGTTGGGATTGGTGCAGAGATCAGGCGCTCAACTTTAGCCGGCAGACAGCACAAGTGTTCGGACAGGGGATTACTGTCGTTCCATTTTCATCTGATTGGCGAGAGTATCGAAATTCGGACATCAATCAAATAGTGCGAGTGTTCGCTGAAAACCGACCGGATGGTGGCACCAACCTGGGGCCGGCGCTGGACAATCAGCTTGATGGCTATTTTAGAAGGCGCGACCAGTCATACGGAGGGACTAAACCCTTAGTGGTGGCTATTATCTCCGATGGTGCGCCGAGTGGAACACACGCTGTTGCCAAGGCAATCGTGGACGCGACAAGAAAGATGCGTAACCCGGCTGAGGTGACGATTGTATTTCTGCAGATTGGATTCGATTCTGATGGCATCAAATTTCTGCAGGATGTATCGGGCGGTTTGCTCGATCAAGGAGCCAACTACCGAATCGTCAGGATTCAAGGGTTCGATCATCTCCGACAAGTCGGTCTCGGGCGAGCTTTAGTCGAAGCTGTTTCCAGTGCTCCGCGGGCGATTAACTAGTAAGAATGCGTGTCAGCGGGAGATGTGCTTGTCGAAAAGCTCCGGCGCAAAAGCCTTGATTGACTTGATTGTAATGGCGCCGCCGAAATTGGGCAGCTCGCCGCCTTGATCAGAGAGGGCGCGTACTGCAACTATCCCCAGTACCTTTCCGCGGTGGCTGATGACGGGACCGCCGCTGTTTCCCTTGGTAATTGGAGCGTCAACTTGCAAGATATTCGGCGCAATGCGGCTAATTCTGCCGGTGTTAAAAGTGGGCGAGTAATACCTTGATGCATCCACGTCTATCTGTTCGGAAGCAGCTGGATAGCCGATTACTTGTATCTCTTGCCCTTCAGTCGGCGCAATGGTATCGAATTCCAATGGGAAAGGGTGCTTACCAGTAACTGTCAGCAAGGCCAGGTCAGGATCGCCGTCCGGTCTGGCGACTTTGAAGGGGTGC